>CAYGUB010000001.1:0-72457 GCA_964352845.1 uncultured Rhodobacterales bacterium
CGGTAGACCGCGAAAGCACGCTTGCGAAGGTAGCCATCTTCCACATCCGCCAGTTGATACGGCGCTGTTGAACCAGCGCTGCGTAGCGCTTTGCTCTTCCGTCCACAAAACCGGGCAATATTCTCTAGCGCATCTTCCAGTTGTTCTTCCCGGATTATGTGATCGGGATTGACGACCTGACCGATCCCTTTAAGCAGCGCCGTTTGCGAAGCCCAGCGCGGATCGACCCCGAGGCTTGTCTGACCCGCAAGACACGCTTTGAGAAACTTCAGGAAACCCTCGAACGCGGCCTTGTGATCATCAAGGGTATAGTCGTCCAGCTTGCCGAGATCCGGTAAAGGGACCGCGTATCGGTTACAGATGATTCGCCGGATCTCTTGAGCGCGCTCATCGGCCGCAACGAAAAGAAGCTGACAAAACGCATCATGTGCCCGCTCAAGCGGATGGCGCAACACGGTGAAGGACCGATGGGGTGCATTCTCCTTCTTCCAGGCCCAAAGGGATGATTGCGAGAAATCGGTCTTCAGACTGTCAATATCCACATCTTCAATATCTGCCATCCACTGACGGATCGCTTGATCCGGGCCGCCGGGCAACGGGACGAATAGCAACGGCGCGGTCTTGCAGGCGACATAGGATTTGACCAGCGCCCCGCGTTCTTGCTCCGCGCTGTCTTGATCGTTCGGCGCATCCGAGCGGTGCGACAGGTAGTCTGACAGGCTCGCATAGTTGGAAACCTTGTCTTTCACGGCGCCCGGGTTCTGCCGTTTCAAGGCGGTGGAGACGGATTTCACCCGCTCCGTCATTCCCAGATAGCGCGCCAACCCGTTGAGAATATCCACATCTCCAAGCTCTTGATAGTCTAGCCGGAACGCGGTCTGGCCGGTGCGCTTCAAGGTGCCGTCAATCTCTGAGAGGAAGGCATGCCTTTCGCTTGCGAAACGTTCAAACTCCGCTGCATCAAACTTCGCGACCGCGCTGCGGCGTTTGCTGATATCGGACAGGCGCCATTGCTTTGTCTTGGTCGCGATCTTCAGCGAGATATAGCTTTCGATATCATCTCGGGTCAGGACAATCTTTGCGCAGGTCTCGTCATTCAACACATGTGACAATATGCGCTGGTCGTGGTCAAAAAAGAGCCTGAACCCGCCCAAACCTGTCGTTTCCGTAACTACTTTCTCAAGCAGCCCAATCGGGTTTTTCTCCCGGCTTTTCAGATCGACACCGAAAGCTTTTGTCTTGTTATGGTGGCCCACAAAGGTTGGATTAAACAACTCGCCCAGACAATTGAGCCCGTCAAACTGGTTCAAATTCGACTCTAGGAAATTGGAGCCTGTCCGCATACCTGCCAGAACAACGAAATATCTGAACCGTCCCATGCGTCAGCGAACCAGATAGGGTCTTTGGTCGTCGTCAGACACGCCCGGACCATCCACAACGGAAAAGTTGCCCATGAGGCTGGGGCTCATCCCCTGGTTCTTGAGGTTTTGCAAAAACTCACCGAACCCGGTTAGATCGGCCATCTTGGGCAGTTCCGTCAGTTGACGTTGCGCGCCTCCGCCCATGTCGTCGAGTATGGATTGCAGATTGGCCACGGGATCGGCGATGAAATCCGACAGGCTCCACATGCTGACCCGCGCCTTGGTTTGCCCGGCCCTGAGCAGCTCCACCAATTCCAGCTCGATCTTTTGCAATCGCGCCGCTTCTTTGCGTCGCTGCGTGAAATCCCGGTCAGAATGGAACAGAGGGATTGCCCAAGCCCCCGTGATTATCATGACATGTGCATTGCCGTCCGAGCCGATGAACTGTGTAACGGCCTGATTGTCCCGGGGAGAGTATTGAAAGCACTGATGTTGACCGCGCGTGTTCCAGATCAGATTGGTCAGGAAACCTTCCGGTCTGTAATCTCTCAGCGCAGCGTGTTTCGGCAAGGCTCCGTCAAAGGTTTGGCCTCGACCGGCAAACTGCGCTTCATCGGGGGCAAACAGATGGCCATGCACCGGATTTCCAGTCCGGCGGTTCAGCCAGACCTCGAAATCCTCAAACAGGTCCGAGAAGCCCTGAAAGACCGAGTAACGCCCCGCGGTTTTGCCATTCTCCCAGCCCGGATTGGGGAACCGACCGGGCATGTACAGACCCGCGCGGCCTCGGGTTCGGCGGTCTCTGGCCTTGGTGAAGAGTTGATCGACCTTCAGCGTGTTAGGCTCTGATTCAGACCTTACCGAAGGTGTTGCGCCCAGAAATGAGCGATAGAGCCCCTCTGCCTGCGGCCAGATCTTGCGCGCCATAAAACAGTCCGAGCGTCGCAACAGCTGTTCATGGTCATCGTAGAACACATGCGGTTTGCCCTGAAAGTCGAACTTGGACAAAGTCAGAGACCGGCTTTCAATCTCTGCACCCAACCGCCTGACCATGGTCTGAAAATAGCTTTCGTCGGGGATCCATACCCTCTGGAAGTACTTGTCATATTCAGCCCGCTTCGGGTCATGAAGGATGGACGACAGGGTTCGGCGTGTCAGACACCACCATTGCGAGCCCAGATGCGGAACAAGGTCATCCGGGATCTGCCTGCGAAATTTCACACGGCGTTGAAGCCTGACATACCCATCAAACAGCCGTCTCTGCTTTTTCCAGGAGAAAGGGAAGCGCAGGGTGAAGCGCTCGCTGTCCAGCCCGCCAACGGTCCATTCGACCTCATCAGTGGTCACGGATTCGATGAAGTCGATATCAGGTCGCCGGGCTAAATAATCTTCCAGCTCGGGTACGGGGCGCAGGGGCATGCATGAGCCGCTGGCCAGGTACACGTGCGAGACATGCTCGAATTGCGACAATATCATCTCACAGGCCGATTGGGTCGCCATCACGATGGACCAGCTGCCCCATTCGCAGCTGTGTCGTTTTGAGAACCGCACGTGATCGAAAGGCGCAAGTTTCTGTTTCAGACGCGCCACTGCCCTATTGCTGACCCGGCTGTCGACATGAATAATGACGGGATTGCCGCTTTGGGCCAAATAGCTGGCTGTCTGGAACGCCCTGTCCAGAGCCGTATGAACAAGCATCACGAAGCCAATCATCACGCCCAGTTCCCTTTTGACATCAGGCCCAACAGCTCCAGTTGCCGCCAATTTAGATATCGCTCTGAATCCGGACACCAGAGATCAGAATTCTCATCCAGACCTTTGGCATAGGCGACATATTCGTGGCTATTAGCGAAATGCTCCTTGCGCTTGAGCTCCTCCACGGATTTGTCGACAAAGCTGTCGAGAAACTTCGCATGTAGCAGACAACCGGAGGCCTTTTCGCCGCCCCATTCGTCATAGACGAGGTTCAGGCCTCGCGGCAAAAGCATGTGGGTGGAGCTGACATAGACAAATGATTTGTGCCACTTGACCAGCGGGATCTTGTTGAGCGCGGGCGCGCGTTCTGGCCGCTCGGCGAAGAACATCCGCGCCCGGGGCCCGCCCTGTATCCAAAGATTCCCGTAGCGCCGGTTTTTCTGGTAGACGTAGTTTCCCGCATCGAACCAGCAGGCTTTCTGGAACGGATCATCGCCCGGCAAGTAGCGGTTCTTTTCGACCAGACCCTTTGGGTACATATCAAGCAGCACGGTGCCGAAGGATCGGATTGAGGAGGCGTCGAGCCAGTCTGTCAAAGCCACAAGCGGACGCGTGTCGCAAAACGGGTAGACCAGAAACTCATCGATATCGACGGTCAGGGTCCAATGTCCGTGCCCGTATTTGCGCTGCAGCCAGTTCAGCCAATCCACGCCGAAGCGGGCTCTCTTGTAGCTATGTTCGGCCAGAAACAGGGTCACATCAGGCTGGGAGAGCAGTAACTCATGCGTCTCGTCATCCGAGCCGTTATCGACGAAGAAAAAATGATCAATGCCCAGCTCCCGGTAGTATTTCAGGAAGTAGGGCAAACGGACATGCTCATTTCTGATCGTGCAAAAAAGCAGGATATCGCGTGCGGAGATCTGGTTGCTGCGATTGGCCAGGGACCGCAACTGGCGACGTTTTCGCAAGGACCTGATCCGCCAGCGTTTGCGTTCAAGACGTAACCGATATCTCTCGAATAAACGCATCCTACGATATCACGGCCCTTGGTTGAAATGGGTATGCTTCGACAAAAGGTCTTCCAGAGTTTCGAAATGATCTGCCCAGCTTGGCGGCTCTAACCTGGGGCGGTTTGTATTGATTGGCGCAGCTGCAAGGTCCAACACTGCCTTCTTCCAAGCGTATATATCGTTAAGGGGGGCGTAAACAGGATAGTCGCCGAGCAATTCACGGTGGATGGCAAGATCGCCACAAACCACCGGAACGCCCATGGACGCAGCCTCAACCGATGGCATCCCGAACCCCTCGGCCAGCGTTGGAAACACCAACCCGCGCGCACCGGCCAGCAAATAGTCCAGAGCCGTATCGTCCAGATCGTTATGCTCATGTAACCAAGGCTCCGCGCCCAGTGCGTTGAGCCGCTCGAACAGGGTCTGATCGGCCCATCCGCGCCGGCCAATGATGTGCAGATCGGGCACCGGGTCTTCGGACTTTGCGAGGCTCTCCCAGAGGTCGAGCAAGAAGCCATAATTCTTGCGCGGCTCTATCGTTCCGACCGTGACGAAATGCGGCTTTCGAGCAGGCCGTGCCACCTGCGATGGCACGCGTGTTCCCAGATGAATACGGTGTATGGAGCCCGTGAAAGAAAGTTCCGCCAGAACGTCTTCCCGCGTCGCATCTGAGTTTGTTATAATCACATTGGCATATCGCACGACTGCGTCGAGCTTTTCGTCAAAGCGGTTTGCGGGGCTTTGAAGCTCTGGGTGCAGTCTGGGGATGAGATCGTGGATCATGACCCAATTTTGAACACCGGCCACCTTCAGACTGCCAAGCGTTTCGGCTGTCAGACTGGTATGTCCTACATTTAGATAGGTGAACCCTGAAAGTTCAAGAGAATACGCCATTTTCGCAAGTTTAGACACTGATCCTGTGCAAGCGGCGAGCCGCCTTATATCAGCCTCGGCTCTGCCACGGGGCTTGGGGGTCTTTAGGCCAAAGGATGCACGCAGGTCCCGGGACCCCCAGGGGATTTCCCCATTGAGGCGGTTGCAGGTTTCAATCGCGCCATCCCGGTCGAGAAACGCATATCCGCTCGCAAGTCGCACCAACAGGAAAAGCGGTCGCGTTCTCCTGAGGCACCAGTTGAGATATGCGGATTCGACTCTGTCTATGCCCGTCGCAGGGCCATATCCGACCCGCGAGATCAGGCGGGTAATGTCGAGAAGAACCGGTCTGTCTCTAGCGATTGTAGTCCTCCGTCTGGTGCCAGCGCCATGCGTCTTCGATCATCGATCTGAGAGTAGAACGCCCGGGGTGCCACCCAAGAAGTTGTGCCGCACGATCACTGCCCGATACAAGTGCGGCGCAATCGCCCTCGCGGCGGTCCCCGATCACATGCGGCACAGGTTTGTTGGTGACGATCTGACATTGCTCGATCACATCCTTGACCGAAAAGCCTGTCCCGGTGCCAAGATTGAACACCTCGCTTTGGCCGCCCTCCACCAGCCAGTCGAGACCGGCGATATGGGCATCAATCAGATCGGAGACATGGACGTAGTCACGAATACAGGTGCCGTCGGGGGTATCGTAATCGGTGCCAAAAACCGTGATCGCGTCGCGCTTTCCAGAGATCGCGTCAAGAATCAGGGGCAAGAGATGGGTTTCGGGGTCATGACATTCTCCGACTTCGGCATAGGGATCCGCTCCAGCGACGTTGAAATAGCGGAAGATCACGTGGCGCAGACCGTAGCGGCGCTGAAAATCGACCAACATATGCTCCACGGCCAGTTTCGACGCGCCGTAGGCATTGATCGGATGCTGCTCGCATTGCTCTGTCAGTACCACATTATCCTGATCGCCGTAAGTCGCGCAGGTTGAAGAGAACACAATCTTGTCACAACCAGCCTCGGCGGCCGCTTCAAGCAGGTTGAGACTGCCCAGAACGTTGTTGCGCCAATAGAGACCCGGCTCGCGTATCGCCTCGCCGACCTGGCTGAGGGCTGCGAAATGCATCACCGCGTCGGGCTGATATTTCTCGAAGATTGGGCCCAGAGCCGCCTTGTCGCACAGATCCACCTGCTCAAACGGGCCAAACTTGACTGCCTCGGCCCAACCGGTGGACAGGTTGTCCACGGCAATCGGGGTCAACCCGCGTTTCGCGATCGCCTTGCAGGCGTGCGAGCCGATATAGCCCGCGCCGCCTGTGACAAGTATATTGGCCATCTAGGCCGCTGCGCTTCTATTGGGCGGCATTTCGAATTGCGGACATTTCGTCCAGATATTCGCGGAACTCGTCTTTCAATTCTTCCCGTGCGAGCCCGAACGCCACCGTTGCTTGCAGATAACCGGCTTTGGAGCCGCAATCATATCTCTGGCCCCGGAAGCGGTAGCCATAGACGCCGCGCCCATCGCTGATTTCCTTGGCGATCGCGTCGGTCAGTTGGATTTCACCGCCTGCACCTTCCTTGATCTTATTGAGGTTCTTGAGAACCTGAGGCGTCAGGATATAGCGCCCGATGACCGCAAGGTTCGAAGGTGCATTCTCACGGGCAGGCTTTTCAACCATGCCGCTGACCCTGACCATGGAACCAAGATCCTCGCCCACATCCAAAATCCCGTAGGATGATGTCTTCTCTGGCGGGACTTCCATTGCGGCGACCATACAGCCGCCCGTTTCTGCGTGCGCTTCTGCCATCTGTTGCAGACAGGGCTTTTCGGCAGAGATCACATCGTCGGGCAGGATAACCGCAAAGGGTTCATCGCCGATCAGACGGCGCGCGCACCATACGGCATGGCCGAGGCCGAGCGCCTTGTGCTGACGAATATAGGCAATCGCACCACTATCCATGCTGGTCTTTTGCAGCGTCTCCAGAAGCTCCTCCTTGCCTTTCTGGCGGAGGGTGTTTTCCAGCTCTGGCGCGTGGTCGAAATAATCTTCCAAAGCGCTTTTGCCGCGCGAGGTAACGAAGATGAATTCCTTGATGCCGGCGGCGCGTGCCTCGTCGATCGCATATTGGATCAACGGGCGATCAACCAGCGTCATAATCTCTTTTGGAATGGACTTGGTCGCAGGCAAAAACCGGGTGCCGAGCCCGGCGACTGGGAACACTGCCTTGGTGACTTTGCGTTTCATCTTCTACCCTCTTAACACTTTCATACCCAAAGCCGAGCGCTGCTGTCATCCCGATCTTTAACTACAAATGAGTCTGTGATGAAATAACAATGCCCGTCAGGCTCGGCCATTACACTTATTTTTATGTTACTATTGTGACCGATACTTCCGAATTTCGTCCAATTCGCGGCGCATTCTGGATTGCGCTGTGTAAAACCTGAATATTCTGTCATCTCGATCTGATTTCCCGAAGATACCACCTGACTGTACCCAATAGCCCGACGTATGGAAGCTTCGTTGATGAAACAAGGCTGACAGGCTAAAAACAAACAGCGTAACGGGACGGTTTTCCGATGCGCAGTCTGCTGCCACTTCATGCCCGGTTCGACGGCGGATCCATGAGCATTTCATGGATTTATGCGTAGTGATGCATTTTGATCCCTGAAATCGCTGAAAATCCGGGTATTCATCGGGAAACGAGAATCGCTGCTCTGTCCGCGAGGCCCCTTCCTGCATACCGTGCTCCAGTTGCTTCAGCAGGCGGTTGACCTCAAACGGCTCCAGATCGCCACGCATCATGCGGGCAATCAGCCTTTCGCGTTGCGCGCGCTTGAAGGCCGCCAGACAGGACGCGTCGAGCCCGTGTTTGTTGAGGAAATAGGCGTAGCTCGCGCCGATCTCCCGAAGGTTCGTGGGTGTACGATCACTGCGGCGCATGTCGCTTGCAGAATAATAATGATGGACCTGCGCATCAGGCACTACGACCGATACGCCGCCCGCGTTCCAGATACGCCGGCACAGATCGGTCTCATCCATATAAAACCGGTAGTTTTCGTCAAAACCGCCCAGCGCGCGCAGGGTAGAGGCGCGAAAAATCGCATTTGTTCCATGGGCCTTGAGCGGTTGGTCCCGCTGGGGATCACTGAGATAGATGCCCGACACATCGAACGGCACTGCCATGCCGTCTTCCCCGATATGTTCGGCCTTCCATTGATAGCTGATCCCGTTGCGCCCGCGCACATAGCCCGTTGCGGCCACGACGGTCTCATTCTCAAAAGGGGCGATCAGGCGGGACAGCCAGGTAGGCTCTGCCACCGCGTCGTCATCGATAAAGGCGATCAGCGCCCCGGACGCCTGCGCAATGCCGATATTGCGGGCGCGGGAGATGTTAGGCTCGTCAAATTCGACAATGCGGATCGTGCCCCGATCCCGGTCAAGCATCTCTGCGCTTTGAGGGTCACAGACAACGATGACTTCGAACTCATGGTAGAACTGAAGCCGAAGGGCCGCCAGGCAGCGTCTGAGATCGGTCGACCTGTGCCGACTGACAATCACGACGCTGACCTGTGGGTCGGTCATTCCAGGCCCATCTTGCCCATCATTTGTTCCAACCGCGCCACATCCTCGGGGTTGTTGAGCTCCCAGAACTCGCGGCCCCGCGCATCGACCTCCACGCAGAGCACGGGCAGGTCATTTTCCAGAAAGCGAAGCTGTTCCAGACCCTCAAGACCCTCCGCAATACCCGGTTTCATGGCGCTATAGGCTCTTAATGCCTCGGGTTTATAGGCATAGACACCGACATGGTGAAAGACGGGAGTGGGTTCATCATCGGCATAGTGTCGGAGCGTGAATGGGATCACCTCTTTCGAGAAATAGAGCGCGTTGTGATTTGCACCGAAAACCGCTGTGGTGCCACCGACGCGGCCTGCCTTCCGATCAGCCAGGAAGGAGTTCAAAGCGGCCCCGTCACAGCGCAGCACCGGCGTCGCCATGCCCGCGTGATCATCGGCGGCCAAAGCCGTTATCAGGTCCGACACGAACCAGGGCGGGGTCAAAGGTGCGTCGCCCTGCAGGTTGACGATTGTGTCGAAATCCCCGGACACAGCGTCGGCGGCCTCTGCACAACGCTCTGTTCCATTGCGGCAATCCGGCGAGGTCATGACGACTTCCGCGCCAAATGCCTCAGCCGCAGTTCTGATCTGATCGTTATCTGTTGCCACCACGACGCGGTCCACACCGTCCACCGCTTTTGCCGCATCCCAGGACCGCTGGATCAGCGATTTCGAAAGACCGGTCGCACCTTTCAGCTTGACCAGCGGCTTGCCGGGATATCGCTGAGAGGCGAACCGCGCGGGAATGATGATCAAGACGCTCATGTCGCGGGTTTGAGCGTCACGCCAGGCGAAGTCGCGATAAAGAACGGGTTTTCATACTGCGGTTTGCCGTAGGTAAGCGGGGTATGGTCATCGAAGCGCACGACCTGACCGCCAGCGCCGTTGAGCACCGCATGCCCGGCGGCTGTATCCCATTCCATGGTCCGGCCAAGGCGGGGGTAGAGATCCGCCTCGCCCGTGGCGACCAGGCAAAACTTGAGCGAAGAGCCTGCTCCGGTCATATCCTTGACGGCGTATTTGCTGATATAGGCATCCGTCGCCTCGTCCCGGTGAGACTTGGAGGCGACAACTACAAGGCTACCATTGTCCGGATCAGATACGGCTATTGGCGTCATGCTGCCTGTCTGCGTGGCGGTGAAGGGGCCGGTCTCTTCAAAGCTCTGGCCTTTCGCATTGGTGTGGAACATCCGGTTTTTCGCGGGCGCGTAGACCACGCCGCGCGTTGGTACGCCATTCTCGACCAGTGCGATATTGACCGTGAAATCGCCGCGGCGCTTGATGAACTCCTTGGTGCCGTCCAGCGGGTCCACGATAATGAAGGTTGCAGCCTCTTGCGAATGGCTTTCGGATTGCTCTTCGGTGACGAGCGTTATCTTGGGGAAGGCCTCCTTTATGCCAGCGGAGATCAGGGCGTCGGCTGCCTCATCGGCTTCGGTAACCGGGCTTTCATCGGATTTGGATCGCACTTCAAAGTCGTCTGCGTTGTAGATCTCCATGATCCGGTCGCCTGCCTGAATAGCCAGGGTGCGGAAGACAGTTGCGAGTTTGTTATAGTCCAATGGAGCGCTCCTGATCATCTATTGATTGGCTGATTTGGTGCTCTTATGCTGTGTCGATAACGGATCGGCAAGTTTTCTGGCGCTACTGATCTGATTGACCCTCCCGCTGGCATGACAGGTTTGATCCATGTTCAAGGCTGCAGAACATAAATCACAGTTCCGGACGGCTTTCGGGCTGATAGAGCTGATCTATGTCAGCACGGTCCGTAATGTGCGCCGAACCCACCGCAATCCGATGATCGGACTGATCAGCAATATCCTGCAAACCCTGATCTTTGTGGCGGCCTTCTACATTATGTTTTCGGTTCTTGGACTGCGCGGCAGCGCGATCCGGGGTGATTTCGTCCTTTACCTGTTTTCCGGTATCTTTTTGTTCCTGACCCATATCAAGGCCGTCGGGGCCGTAATCGGCTCGGAAGGGCCGGCATCACCAATGATGAAACACGCACCGATGAACACCGCGATCTCAATTGCCTCTGCGGCGTTATCGGCGCTTTATCTTCAGGTGCTATCCGCGGCGGTGATCTTGTTTGTGATCCATGTCGCTTGGCATCCGATCCTGATTGACAAACCGCTTCCGGCTATCGGGATGTTTTTACTCGCCTGGGGGTCAGGCGTGGGCGTGGGCATGGTGTTTCTGGCCATCAAGCCATGGTTTCCCGGTTTCGCGACGCTGGGATCCACGGTCTATAACCGCGCCAATATGATCGCATCGGGCAAGATGTTCGTCGCCAACTCCATGCCCGGTTATATCCTCGCCTTTTTCGACTGGAATCCGCTGTTTCACTGCATTGATCAGGCGCGCGGCTTCACGTTTATCAACTACAACCCGCATTTCAGCTCTATCCAATATCCGCTGATCCTGACGGCCGTCCTGATCATGGTGGGCCTGATGGGGGAATTCTACACCCGCAAACATGCCTCGCTCAGCTGGAGCGCGGGGCGCTAGGTTACCACGCGCATCGTCAGATTGAGCCGCCCGCCACCCTTGAGCAGGGTTGAGCTGCCGAATTCGATCCGGTCAATTCCATGGTGCAGAAGACGCGCCTCCCCTCCCATGACCACCAGATCGCCGGATTTCAGCCAGATGCTTTGCGTTTTGCCGCCCCGGGTCAGGTTACCGATCCGGAACAGACCCCGATCACCGAGCGATAGCGAGACGACGGGCCAGCTGAAATCAGCCTCGTCCTTGTCCTGATGCATTCCCATCTTGGCGTCTTCGCTGTAGTAATTGATCAAACAGCAATCGGGCGCGCGGTCCAGACCGGTTACATCGTGCCATATCCCCAGCAACGAAGGCGGGATGGCGGGCCAGGGCTGGCCGTTTGGATGCGTATCGCGATATCTGTAGCCATGCCGATCCGTATACCAGCCGAACCTGCCCGCCGAGCTCATCCGCACAGACATCTTGCGCCCCGAAGGTGTCACCGGCTGAAAGAACGGCGCCTCAGAGACCACAAGTCGCAATTGGTCTAGCAGCTCTTTCTGCTGGTCCGGCACAAGATACCCGTCGAAAATTCGGGCGCCCCGAATATCCTGAAACTGCTGCTTTTGATGCGGAATCATCGCGATCATCCCCCTGGGGGGGAAATTACGCGTTTTTCGCCCAGTTCTGTACCCCCCGCGCCTTGCAGCACCCATACCCTGCCCCTATATACCCAACGAAATCGGCTGGCGGTCATCGTCAGCCATCTAGGGATCGGAAAGCCGAGGCCGATATGGATCGGTTTTCCTAAACATCGCCGCTAAGAAAGGGCCTCGAAAAATGGCTAAAGTTATTGGTATCGACCTTGGTACAACCAACTCATGCGTCGCGATCATGGACGGCTCGCAGCCGCGCGTTATTGAAAACGCAGAAGGCGCACGGACAACACCGTCTATCGTCGCATTTACGGATAATGAACGTCTTGTAGGGCAAGCCGCGAAACGGCAGGCCGTAACCAACCCTTCCAACACCGTTTTTGCAGTCAAACGTCTCATCGGCCGCCGGTTTGACGACAAGGATATCGCGAAAGACAAGAAGAATATGCCGTTTGACGTCATCGATGGCGGCAATGGCGACGCTTGGGTCGGCGCGGGTGGAGAGAAATACTCCCCGTCGCAGATCTCTGCCTTCATCCTGCAAAAGATGAAAGAAACCGCAGAAAGCTACCTGGGTGAGGAGGTGTCGCAAGCTGTGATCACCGTCCCGGCCTATTTCAACGATGCGCAACGTCAGGCAACGAAGGATGCAGGCAAAATCGCCGGTCTTGAAGTTCTTCGCATCATCAACGAGCCGACCGCGGCTGCTCTGGCCTACGGGCTCGACAAGAAAGAAACGCAGACGATTGCGGTCTATGACCTTGGCGGCGGTACGTTCGATATCACCATCCTGGAGATCGATGACGGCCTGTTTGAGGTCAAATCCACGAACGGTGACACGTTCCTGGGTGGTGAGGATTTCGATACGCGGATCGTCAACTATCTTGCCGACGAGTTCAAGAAAGAGAACGGCGTCGATCTGACCAAGGACAAGATGGCGCTGCAGCGGCTCAAGGAAGCCGCCGAGAAAGCGAAGATCGAGCTGTCCTCGAGCCAGCAGACCGAGATCAACCAGCCGTTTATCTCTATGGACCCGAATGGCGGACAGCCTCTGCACATGGTCATGAAACTGACCCGCGCCAAGCTGGAATCGCTGGTGAGTGACCTGATCAAGAACTCGATCAAGCCGTGTCAGGCTGCCTTGAAGGATGCGGGACTGTCGACTGGCGACATTGACGAGGTTGTTTTGGTCGGCGGTATGACCCGGATGCCCAAAGTGATCGAAGAGGTTACGAAATTCTTCGGAAAAGAGCCTAACAAAGGCGTAAACCCCGATGAGGTCGTAGCCATGGGTGCTGCGGTTCAGGCTGGCGTGCTGCAGGGCGATGTAAAGGATGTGGTCCTTCTCGATGTCACGCCGCTATCGCTCGGGATTGAAACGCTGGGCGGTGTCTTCACCCGGTTGATCGACCGCAATACGACCATCCCGACGAAGAAGTCTCAAATCTTCTCAACCGCCGAGGACAATCAGAACGCTGTGACCATCCGGGTCTTCCAGGGTGAGCGTGAGATGGCCAATGACAACAAGATTCTTGGCCAGTTCAACCTTGAGGAAATTCCACCGGCTCCACGTGGTATGCCGCAGATCGAAGTGACGTTCGACATTGACGCGAACGGGATTGTGTCAGTCGGCGCAAAGGACAAGGGCACTGGCAAGGAACAGGCAATTACGATCCAGGCCTCTGGCGGTCTCAGCGACGAGGATATCGAGCAAATGGTGCGCGATGCCGAAGACAATGCCGAGGCTGATAAGGAGCGTCGCGAACTTGTTGAGGCCCGCAACATGGCCGAAAGCAAGACTGACTACTTCGAAAAGCAGATCAAGGAGCATTCCGACAAGGTCGATCCGACCACTGTTGAAGCGATTGAGTTGGCCATTGCCGCTCTGAAAGATGATCTGGAGGATGATAACGCCTCTGCCGAAAAGATCCGGTCGGGCATTCAGAACATGGAAGAAGCCGCGATGAAGCTTGGCGAGGCAATCTACAAAGCCAGCCAGGACGCCGCTGCGAGTGAAGCACCGGAAGACGCGCCGGAGGATAGCCCGCGCGGTGTTGACGAGGATATCGTTGATGCTGACTTCGAGGATCTGGACGACGACAAGCGTGCATAAGTGAAATACGCGATCCGAATGCAAAAGGCCGGCCGGGAAATTCGGCCGGCCCTTGTATTTCAGGAAAAGGCTGACTGATGGCAAAACGTGATTACTATGATGTTCTGGGTGTCGCCAAAGGTGCGTCGGCAGACGAGTTGAAAAAGGCTTATCGGCGTAAGGCGAAAGAACTGCACCCTGACCGAAACGCGGATAACCCGCAGGCCGAAGCTCAATTCAAGGAAGCAAACGAGGCCTATGAGATCCTCAAGGATGCCGAAAAGAAGGCCGCCTATGACCGTTTTGGACATGCCGCTTTTGAGGGTGGTATGGGCGGCCCGCGTCAGGGCGCGCAGGGTCAAGGCGATTTTGCCAGCGCTTTTTCGGATGTGTTTGAGGATCTGTTCGGCGATTTCATGGGCGGTCAGCGCCGCGGCGGTGGCCAGCGCGCCACCCGTGGCTCGGACCTCAGATATAACCTGCGGATCAGTCTCGAACAAGCCTACACCGGCCTGCAGAAAGCAATCACTGTTCCGACCTCTATTGCCTGCAGCGCCTGTGCTGGCAGTGGCGCAGATGGTGGCGCGGAGCCGCAAAATTGCCCAACCTGTTCCGGCATGGGCAAGGTCCGCGCACAACAGGGGTTTTTCACGGTCGAGCGGACCTGTCCGACCTGTGGTGGCATGGGTCAGATCATCAAGAACCCTTGCGGCAGTTGCGGCGGTGCCGGGCGCGAGCAGAAAGAGCGGTCGCTGAACGTCAATATCCCTGCAGGGGTTGAGACCGGGACCCGTATCCGGCTCGGCGGTGAGGGGGAGGCCGGACTGCGCGGTGGCCCGACGGGGGATCTGTATATTTTCATCGAGGTGGAAGATCATCCGCTGTTCCAGCGCGACGGCGTTGACCTTTATTGCGAAGTGCCGGTCTCCATGACAAATGCGGCCCTGGGGGGTGATGTTGAAGTGCCCACCATCGACGGCGGTCGCAGCCGCGTGAAAGTCCCCGCTGGAAGCCAGTCTGGACGGCAAATGCGCCTGCGCGGCAAAGGCATGCCTGCCCTGCGCGGTGGTGGTGTCGGCGAGATGTTCATCACCCTCGCCGTTGAGACACCGGTGAACCTGACCGCTCGGCAGAAAGAGCTTCTGCAGGAATTTGACAAATTGAGCGAAGAAAACAATCCGATGCTCAGCAAGTTTTTCACGACTGTGAAAGGCTTCTGGGACGGCATGAAGAGCTGACGGCTGGCCTTGCCTTGGCCGGCCGTATCGTGAAGATTGCTCCCTGCGCTCGGCACTCTATTGCCGCATCGTGCGGGGAATAGATGTCCAAAACGACAAATTCAGTGACACCAATGATGGCACAGTTTCTTGAAATCAAGGAACGCCATCCGGATTCAATCCTGTTCTACAGGATGGGCGACTTTTATGAAATGTTCTTCGATGACGCGGTGCTGGCCGCCGAAGCGCTGGATATTGCGCTTACCAAACGCGGCAAGCATCGGGGAGAGGATATCCCGATGTGTGGTGTCCCAGCCCATTCGTCGGAAAACTACCTGCTCGCCCTGATCCGCAAGGGGTTTCGCGTAGCCATCTGTGAGCAGCTGGAAGACCCCAGCGAGGCCAAGAAGCGCGGCGCAAAATCTGTTGTAAAACGCGATGTCACACGATTGGTCACGCCGGGGACCTTGTTTGAGGAAACGCTTCTGGATGCGCGCTCGAATAATTATCTCGCGGCCTATTCCGAAATCCGCGGCCAGGGCGCTTTGGCTTGGGTGGATGTCTCAACCGGAGAATTCAGGGTCTGTTCCTGCCCACGGCCAAGGTTCTTGCCCGAATTATACCGGCTATACCCAAGTGAGGTCATCGTGCCAGAGCCTATCGCTGCGGAACTGGCCCCGCTAGCAAAGGAAGCCGGGGTGGGTGTGACACCGCTCGGACCGTCAAGCTTTGACAGCACGTCAGCGGAAAAGCGTCTTTGCTCGTTTTTTGGCGTCGACACTATCGAAGGGTTTGGAAAGTTCGGTCGACCGGAGATCGCAGCGCTTGGTGCTGTGCTCGATTACCTTGCCATCACGCAAAAGGGCAACCCGCCATCGCTGCGCCCCCCATCCCTTGTCGATCACAACCGTTTTCTTCAGATCGACGCCGCGACGCGCCGCAATCTGGAACTGATCCGCACTCTGGACGGCAAACGCAGCGGCTCGCTTTTGGGTAATCTTGACATGACTTGCACTGCCGTCGGTTCGCGCCTTTTGGAACGACGCTTATCCCAGCCCATCACCCATCTTGACACGCTGCGGGACCGTCTGGATCAAATCGACTATTTTACGCGCGAACAGGGTCTGATTGGCCCAATCCGGGACGCGCTGAAATCGGTTCCCGATATTGAACGGGCCATGGCGCGCTTGTCGAGCGGTCGGGGTGGCCCACGCGATCTGGGCACGATCCGCATGGCACTGGCGCAATGCGTAACGCTGAAGGATCAGCCGATTTCAGGCGATGCGCCGGATTTGCTGCTGGATCTGTTTGCCGGGCTGGATCGCCACAATGATCTACTTTCAACACTTTCGGCCGCACTGATTGAAGAGCCGCCACTGACGACCAGAGATGGTGGTTTTGTCGCCGCCGGATATCTTGAGGAACTTGATGAGGCAAGGCGCCTGCGGGACGATGCCCGCCAGTTAATTGCGGCCCTGCAAGCCAGATATGTGGATCAGACCGGGATCGGATCGCTCAAGATCAAACATAACAATGTGCTTGGCTATTTCATCGAAACACCGCTGAGCCACGCGGAGAAAATGCAGTCGGGACCGCTGGCGAACCTGTTCTCCCGCAGGCAAAGCACAGCCAACACAGTGCGTTTTGCAACGACAGAGCTTGTGGAACTGGAGGGTAAGATCTCCAAATCCGGCGCCCGGGCGTTGGAACTGGAGTTGCAGATTTTCGAGGATCTCAGGGGACAGGTGGTGGGTCAGTCGGATCCGCTGTCCCAGACGTCTCAGGCACTCGCGCAAATCGATCTGGCAACCTCCCTTGCCCGGATTGCGATCACAAGGGACTGGGTACGGCCCAAGATCGACGATAGCCGCGCCTTTGACATCCAGGACGGACGTCACCCCGTTGTGGAGGCCGCCTTGCGGTCTGATGGTGGGCGGAGTTTCATCGCCAATAGCTGTAATCTGAGCGCGGCTGAGGCGCAATCGAGTATCTGGCTTTTGACCGGTCCGAACATGGCAGGGAAATCCACCTATCTTCGCCAGAACGCGATTATCGCTCTTTTGGCTCAAATAGGGTCTTTTGTGCCTGCAAGGGCCGCCCATATCGGAATGGTCTCCCAACTGTTTTCACGCGTTGGGGCGTCTGACGATCTGGCACGCGGGCGGTCAACCTTCATGGTCGAAATGGTGGAGACAGCGGCGATCCTGAACCAGGCCGATGATCGGGCGCTCGTCATCCTTGATGAAATCGGGCGCGGGACAGCGACCTATGACGGGCTGTCAATTGCCTGGGCCACGCTGGAGCATCTTCACAGCGTCAACAAATGCCGGGGGCTTTTTGCAACGCATTACCACGAGCTGACCGCGCTTGCCGGATCGTTGAGCGGGATGAAGAACGCGACGGTGTCCGTGAAAGAGCATGAGAATGATATCGTGTTCCTGCATGAGGTGCGCCAAGGCGCTGCGGACCGGTCCTATGGCGTGCATGTTGCGAAACTGGCGGGCCTTCCCGAAGCGGTGACGGAACGTGCCCGCATCATTCTGGATCAGCTAGAAAGAAATGAGCGGTCTTCCGGTGAAAAGCAGCGCCGCCTGATTGAAGACCTGCCGCTTTTCTCTGTGGCGCCCAAACCTGTTGAGCCGTTGGTAGACAAGATTGGCGCAAGATTAGACACGATAAATCCCGACGAGCTATCGCCAAGGGATGCGTTGCAGCTGATCTATGAGCTGAAAGACCTAGCCGGGGGTTGAAGAGACGCCGACCTGCGCGGGACGCAGCAAGCGGTCATGGATCATGAAGCCGCGGGTCATCACCTGAATGATCTCGCCTGCTTTCGTATCCGGAACCGGCGCTTCGAACATCGCCTGATGTTGCTGGGGATCGAACTTGTCACCCACCTCAGGACTGATTGGCACAATCCCATGCTTTGAGAAGACGTTGATCAGTTCGCGCAATGTAAGCTCAATGCCTTCAAAAACGGCCTTGGCCGCTTCGCGCTGTTGATCATCGGCAAGGTCGATTGCGCGCTCCAGATTATCATAGACAGGCAGAATATCCTTCGCCAGCCGGGAGCCGCCGTAATTTGCAGCCTCCTGGCGATCACGCTCGCTGCGTTTACGGGTATTCTCGGCATCTGCCAGAGCGCGTAGTAGCCGGTCCTTGAGCGCCTCATTCTCTTCGGCGAGCGCATCGTTGCCGATGGCCTCCTCAGGCGCTTCGGTCAGATCGACAACCTCTTCTGCCATCGCCTCGAGATGATCCGTCTGAAAGTCGTCTTCTTGTCCTGGGTTGCTCATAGTTGACTCTATCCACCATCAGAAATCATTTTCCCAACCATCTGCGCCGTGTAGTCGACAATCGGAACAATGCGACCGTAATTCAGTCGCGTTGGCCCAATCACACCGACGGCGCCGATAATCTTTCGATCAGCGTTCATATAAGGACTTACGACCAGAGAGGAACCCGAAAGTGAAAATAGTTTGTTCTCAGAGCCAATAAAAATGCGCACGCCGTCGCCTTCTTCGGTCAATTCGAGAAACTCGGCAATGTCGCGCTTGCGCTCCAGGTCATCAAACAGCGTCCGGATACGGTCCAGGTTTTCTGCATCATTTCCGTCTTCGATCAGATTTGCCCGGCCACGGACGATCAGCCGTTCGTTGCGTTCGCCCTCATTCTCCCAAAGCGCCAGGCCGCTATTGACAAGTTCCTGGGCAAGCACGTCCAGCTCTTGCCGTCTGGTGGATATCTCCGACCGGAAAGAGGCCAACAGGCCCGAGATCGTCTGACCCTCAGCCAATGCGTTCAAGAAATTGGCAGCCTGACGCATGGAGGACGGCGTCTGGCCAATTGGCGGCTGAAAAATTCGGTTCTCGACATTTCCATCGGCGAAGACCAGCACGACAAGCGCCCGGTCAGGGGCAAGGCTGACAAATTCGATATGTTTGATCGGCGCTTCGTATTTTGGCGACAAAACGAGGCTGGCGCCGCGTGTCAGACCCGAAAGCGCTGATCCCACCCTGTCGAGCGTGCTTGCAACATCGCGCTCGTTCGAGCCCAAAGTCCGGTCTATCGCCAGCCGGTCCTGATCTGTGACGTCGCCAACCTCCAGCAGGCTATCGACAAACATCCGCAAACCGTTTTGTGACGGCACCCGACCTGACGAGACATGCGGGCTGTCCAGCAGGCCGAGAAATTCCAGATCCTGCATCACATTGCGCACCGTCGCCGCGCTGATCTGTTCGCTCAGAGACCGCGTGAGCGTTCGGGAGCCCACAGGCTCTCCGCTTTCCAGATAGCTTTCGACGATCTTGCTGAAGATCTCGCGCGTTCGATCATCCATCGAGCCGAGTATCGTTGGATCTGGCTTCGACATCAGCGTCCTTTTTCAATTTGACCGGACATTCAATTTACAGCCCTGCTATCTTGCTTGCAACCATGGCTATGGCAAGCGTATTTGAACCACAACTTGATCGAGGGGATATCCAATGAGACCATCCGGGCGTGAGCTGAATGAAATGCGTTCAGTCATAATTGAGACTGGTTCGACCAAACATGCCGAAGGATCGTGTCTGATCAAATGTGGAGATACCCAGGTCCTTTGCACCGCATCCGTCGAAGACCGCATCCCACCTTTCCTGCGCAATACCGGGCTTGGCTGGGTTACGGCGGAATATGGAATGTTGCCACGCTCTACCCATTCGCGGATGCGCCGGGAGGCCAAAAATGGCCAATCAGGCCGCACGCAGGAAATCCAGCGACTGATCGGGCGATCACTGCGCGCTGGTGTCGACCGCGTCGCACTGGGTGAGCGACAAATCACCATTGACTGTGATGTGATCCAGGCCGATGGCGGAACGCGTTGCGCCTCTATCACCGGGGGCTGGGTTGCTTTGAAACTGGCCGTGAACAAGCTGATCAAAGCTGGCGATATCGTGACTGACCCGATCACTGACAATGTCGCCGCAGTTAGCTGCGGGATATATGCAGGCCAGCCGGTTCTTGATCTGGACTACCTCGAAGATAGTGATGCAGGCACGGATTCGAACTTCGTCATGACCGGCGCAAAAGGGCTGATCGAGCTGCAATGCTCTGCCGAGGGGTCGGTATTCACCCGCGAGCAGTTCAACACGCTGCTTGATCTGGCAGAGCATGGCATCGGCCAACTGGTCGATGCCCAGAATGCAGCGCTGACAGCGTGATGCGCAAATTCACCGACAAGACGCTGCTGATGGCCACGCATAACGAAGGCAAACTGGTCGAGATGGCCGCGCTGCTGGAACCCATGGGCATCGCCTTGACCAGCGCGGCGGAGCTTGATCTGCCCGAACCGAAAGAAACGGAGGACAGTTTCGTCGGTAACGCGCGGATCAAGGCGCATGCGGCTGCAAAGGCAAGCGGCTTGCCCGCGCTGGCTGATGATAGCGGGATCGAGATAGACGCGCTTGGCGGGGCTCCGGGCGTCTATACGGCCGACTGGGCGGAGACACCCAATGGCAGGGATTTCAACCTCGCCATGACAAAGGCCCATGAGGCGCTGGAGAAGACCGACATGCCGCAACCACATACTGGTCGTTTTTGCTGCACGCTGGTGCTGGCGTGGCCAGATGGGCATGACGAGGTTTTTGAGGGCGTGATGGAAGGCCAGATTGTCTGGCCCATGCGCGGCGATCAGGGTCATGGCTACGATCCGATTTTTCAGCCCAATGGATATGACAAGACCTTCGGCGAGATGGACCGCTGGGAGAAAAACAAGATCAGCCATAGGGCCAAAGCCGTGGCAAAACTGATTGACGCACTGAATGCCTGAGAACTGGCAGCGCGCCGGGTTCGGGTTATACCTTCACTGGCCATTCTGCGAGGCCAAGTGCCCCTATTGCGACTTCAACAGCTATGTGTCGAGCGCCATCAATCAGTCCGACTGGCTAAGGGCGTATCTCTCCGAAATTGACCGTGCCCACACACAAACAGCGGACCGTGTGCTGTCCTCTGTGTTCTTTGGCGGCGGGACCCCAAGTTTGATGGACGAGGCCGTTGTAGGCGCCATTCTGGAGCGTGTCAGGTCGCTGTGGGTCTGTAGCAACGATATGGAAGTCACGCTTGAAGCCAATCCCGGCTCGGTCGAGGTAGCACGATTTGAAGGTTACCATGCCGCCGGCGTAAACCGCGTATCCATCGGGGCGCAGGCGCTGAATGATCCTGACCTGAAACGGCTTGGCCGTCTGCATAGCGCTGAGGAGGCGCTCAGGGCCATAGAGATCGCCGCCTCGACCTTTGATCGCTATAGCTTCGATCTGATCTATGCGCGACAGGATCAGACGCGCGATGCGTGGCAGTCAGAGTTGCGACAAGCCCTGACGCTTGGGCCCAGTCACCTTTCAGCCTACCAGCTTACGATCGAGCCGCAGACGGCTTTCGGGGATCGCTTTGAGATAGGGAAATTACCCGGACTGCCTGATGATGACCTGGCTGCGGATATGTATCTCGATACGCAAGAGATCTGCGAGACACATGGGCTACCCGCCTATGAGATTTCAAACCATGCAAGGCCCGGCCACGCATCGCGGCACAATCTGATCTATTGGCGTGGTGGCGATTATATCGGTATCGGACCGGGGGCGCATGGGCGGCTTACCTTTGCCGAGTTCCGCTTTGCTACAGAAACCGTTCTGTCACCAAATGCCTGGCTCAAGAAGGTCAAGACAGATGGCACCGGCGAGGCGCAAAGCGTCCGGCTCAGTGAGGAGGAATGGAAACAAGAACGCCTGATGATGTCGCTTCGGTTGGCGGAAGGGCTTGATATTGCAGAGTTTTCTGGGTTTGATAAATATTTATGTAATAAAATCAATGGCTTGGAGGAAACCGGCCACTTGCTGCGCGACGGAAATACCGTAAAAGTCGCCCCTGCCCACAGAGCTATCCTGAATGCAATCCTGAGAGAGATATTGGCCTGACCCTACTCGGTCTGCGCAAGCCGCCTGCAGAGGTCATCCAGCTGGTCGAAGCTTTTGTAATGGATCGTCACATTCCCCAATTCTGAATTCGGCTTGTGTGTGACTGAGACTTTCAAACCAAGCGCGGCGGAGAGATCGCGTTCCAGCGCGATCGTATCCGCATCCTTGGTATTTGGCTCACCTGCCCCATCGGCACCGGCTTTACGTGGCCCGGACCCGGACTTGGCCAAAGCCTCCGTTTCCCGGACAGACAGGTGTTTTTGAATCACCGTTCTGGCAAGCCCTGTCGGATCATCGGCAGTCACAAGCGCCCGAGCATGTCCAGCCGAAAGCTTGCCCTCTTTCACCCAAGCCAGAACTTCATCAGGTAAGTTCAGCAGTCGAGTGAGGTTGGCAATGTGGCTGCGGCTCTTACCCAAAGCTGTGGCGAGCTGGTCCTGCGTGTGGCCAAATTTCTCTTGAAGATGTCGATAGCCCAAAGCCTCTTCAACGGGGTTGAGATCCGTGCGTTGGATATTTTCGATGATCGCAACTTCTAGAACCTCAAGATCTTCAAACTCCCGCACGATGACGGGAATATCGTGCAGCTTCGCGATCTGCGCCGCACGCCAGCGCCGTTCTCCGGCGACGATCTGAAATCCCTCCGGATCGTTGGGATCAGTCCGAACGATTAACGGCTGTATGATCCCCTTCTCCCGGATGGAGTTTGCGAGATCCTCAAGCTCTGCCTTGTCAAAATGCGTGCGCGGCTGGTCGGGATTGGGACGTACCTTTTCAATCGGTACGTTGATGTCATCCGAACTGCCACGCGCGGTCTCCGGCACCGAGGGTGGCGCGGTATCCATATCAGCCATAAGCGCGGATAATCCGCGACCGAGACCTCGTCTCTCCATCTTCTTATCTGCCATTCGATTTCGCCCGCTCCAATGAATGCCTCTTCAGAATTTCCGTCGCCAACGCCTTGTAGGCAACCGCCCCCCGCGATCCCGGGTCGTAGTTCAGGACCGACATGCCAAAGGAGGGTGCCTCACTGAGACGCACATTCCGGGGGATCATGGTGTTGAACACCAGCCCCTTCAGATTTTCCCGCGCATCCATCTCAACCTGGTGACATAAATTGTTCCGGCGGTCATACATCGTCAACACAACCCCTTCCATGCGAAGTCTTGAATTCGCGGTGTCACGGATTTCCCTGATCGACAGCATAAGCTGCGACAGCCCCTCCAATGCAAAGAACTCCGCTTGCAATGGAACCAGCACAGAGTCCGATGCCACCATAGCATTGAGCGTAAGCAGGTTAAGAGATGGCGGGCAGTCGATAATGATGTAATCAAAACCCAGTGCCTTTGCATCCGCGCTACTCAACCGGTCTGAGAGGATGTGAATTCGACGCGCAACGGAAATTAACGTCAAATCCGCAGAGCTGAGGTCGGTGGTCGCAGTTACAATCGACAAGTTCGGAATACTTGTTTTCAGCAGTACTTCACTGAAGCTTCGATTATTGATCAACAGATCAAATGCGGTGAGCTTTCTTTCTTCCAGATCCAGACCCAGCCCCGTCGACGCATTGCCCTGTGGGTCGAGATCAATAATCGCCACGCGACTCCCCTTCGCGGCCAGCGCTGCAGCAAGGTTTATCGCGGTCGTCGTCTTCCCAACGCCACCTTTTTGATTGGCGACAGAAATGATTTTGGTTTGACTTTTCATCAGATGGCTAAACTCGGCTAATTTGGTCCAGCCGGATGATGCTGGCACTTGGCTCAGTAATGCTTGGATTGAGTTCGACCGTAAAGTTCCAATTTTGCCTCGCTTGCTTTATTTCATCCGACGCGCCCCGCCCTTTGAGCAAAAGAGCACATCCGGCTTCTGACAGGTGACGTTCCAGCTCTGGCATCATGCGGTCGAGAGGTGCGAAAGCTCGGGATGTTATGACATCGGCTTGCTGCGGCGTGACAACCTCGCTCCGCTGGGCCAAAACTTCCGCTGAAAGACCAAGTTCCCGGATCACCAAGGATAGAAAAGCGCATTTCCTCAAATCACTCTCAATCAAAGTGAAATGGCGATGTGTGGCCTTTTCGGTACTCAGAATGGCCAGAACCAATGCGGGAAGACCACCTCCCGAGCCAATATCTACGATTTTCATGGCATTATCAGGGATAAATCGGTCAAGCTGTGCACTATCGAGAATGTGGCGGATCCAGACATCATCCCTTGCCTTCCGGGCAATCAAATTGATGCTTACGGTCCATTTCCCCAACAGCTCGACAAACCGATCTAACTTCTCGAGTGTTTCACGTGAAACATTCAGATGCTCGGCAAAAGTTTCACGATCACCCAGCACGCTTTTCCATCGATTTCAGTTGGACGAGAATGGCCACCAATCCAGCCGGGGTCATGCCATCAATCTTTCCAGCCTGGTGAATCGTTTCCGGCCTGCTTTTTTCCAGCTTCTCGCAGAGCTCAAACGATAACCCAGGGAGACCGGAATAACTGAAATCTGCCGGGATTCGTAGGTTTTCGTCCTTTTTCAACGACTGAACATCTTTGTTTTGACGATCCACGTAGCTTTCATAGATCGCATCAATTTCCACCTGTCGAATCGTTTTCGTATCAAAAAGATCAATATCCGGCCACAGAGGCTTCAATGTGGCAGCTGTGATGTCCCGAAGCGACAAAAGCTGGACACCGCTTCGCCGTCTGCCGTCTTGACGCAGCTTTATCCCTACATCACCAGCCTCTTTTGGCGAAACTTCCCGTGAAGACAGATAATCGCGCAGCGTGTCTAACTGTTCCTGCTTTTTACCAAACGCCACGCGTCTCTCATCAGAAACACAACCAAGATCCACGGCAACTGGCGTTAATCGCTGATCGGCGTTATCAGCGCGTAAAGACAGTCGAAATTCGGCCCGCGAGGTGAACATCCGGTAAGGCTCCGCCACGCCAACCGAGGTCAGATCATCTATCATAACGCCGATATATGAGCTCGCCCTGCTCAAAACCAAGGGATCACGGTCCTGCACGCGCAACGCGGCGTTGAGGCCAGCGACAAGCCCTTGAGCGGCTGCCTCCTCATATCCTGTTGTCCCATTGATTTGCCCCGCAAAATAAAGACCAGGCACATCCTTGAGTTCCAGCGTCATCTTCAAAGCGCGCGGATCGACGTAGTCATATTCGATGGCGTAACCGGGCTGCAAAATCTTCGCATTCTCGAGGCCCAGTATCGACCTGACATATTCAAACTGAACGTCGGCGGGTAAAGATGTTGAAATGCCGTTGGGATAAACCGTATCGCACCCCAGCCCCTCCGGTTCCAGAAACACCTGATGCGAGGTTTTGTCAGCAAATCTGACAACTTTATCCTCTATGGATGGGCAATATCGTGGCCCAACGCCATCAATCCGACCACCATACATCGCCGACAAGCCGATATTGTCATGAATGATTTGATGAGTCCGCTCATTTGTGTGCGCAATTCCACAAGAAATCTGATCAATATTCAGCTCTGTCGTTTGAAAAGAGAAGAAAGCGGGATCCTCATCGCCCGGTTGCATCTCCACAACGTCCCAATTGATGGACGAACTTGCCAAACGCGGCGGTGTACCTGTCTTCAGCCTACCAAGCGGCAAGCCGTACCCGTCCAGACGCTCGGCCAGTTTGATCGATGCCCGATCACCTTGCCGGCCACCAGGACGCGACTCCTGCCCAATATGGATCACACCCCTCAGAAACGTTCCTGTTGTCAGGATGGTAGCGCCGCTCTTTATCTCGCTGCCATCACGCAAAACGACACCCTGAACCGTGTCGCCCTGCTGAATCAGGTCAGTGACCTCCGATTCACGGATTTCCAAATGCTCCAGCACGCCAAGTGCGCGCTGGATCGCTTCGCGATAGACGACACGATCTGTTTGTGCACGCGGGCCTTGGACCGCTGGGCCTTTGCTCCGATTGAGAAGCCGAAACTGGATACCTGCCAGATCAGCACATTTTCCCATAATCCCGTCAAAGGCATCTACCTCACGGACCAGATGGCCTTTTCCCAGACCCCCAATGGCCGGGTTACATGACATGACTCCGACGGTTGAAATGGATTGTGTAACCAAAAGAGTGCGCACACCCATGCGCGCTGAGGCTGCAGCGGCCTCCGCGCCCGCATGACCTCCACCAACGACGATGACATCGTAATCCGCATGTTTCACGTGAAACAATCCTCACTTGCCAAGACAGAAATTCGAGAAAACCTCATCGAGCACATCTTCTACACCAATCTTGCCAACCATGCTATCCAGCTTGTGAGTTGCCTGTCGCACCTCTTCCGCCACGATCTCCAGTCTCGCATCCTCATGCTTCAGCTCCGCAAGAGCGTTCGCGAGACCGTCCAGAGCCGCCTCAATCGCACTACGATGTCGCCCACGTGTTATCAGAGAGGACCCCACAGTGATCTTGGAAAGCCGCTCCGTGAGCAACGCAAGAAGCTCAGGCACACCATGCCCAGTCACTCCTGATATGCCAAAGACATCCGGTACTGGATTATCCATCTTGGACACGCAGACAATATCCCCTTCTCTGATCGCTATGGGGCTCTCGGCATTACCCGCCTCAACGAGCACCAGACGAAGATCCGCAGCCTCGGCCCGCTGAAGCCCACGGCGGATTCCCATCGCTTCGATCTCATCCTCGGATTCCCTGACACCAGCCGTATCAAGAAAGGTAACGGCATAGCCAGCCACATTCATACGCACTTCGATCACGTCGCGTGTTGTCCCCGCGATCGAGCTCGTCAGCGCGGCTTCGCGCCCCGCGAGATGATTGAGCAAAGTTGATTTACCGATATTTGGCGCCCCGACGATAGCAACCTCGAACCCATCACGGATAATTTCTGCTGCGCTCGATCCCTTCAGTTGAGACTCCAGAGACTGACGCACTTTTTCAATTCGACGGCCTATATCGGGAACCAGATCATCCGGAATTTCTTCATCAGCGAAGTCAATCGACGCCTGCATCAGCGCCGCCGCAGCTATCAACTCCTGACGCCACAGGCTGACGGCATCTCCAAGCTGACCCTGGAACAAACGCTCTGCCTGACGTTTCTGCGACTGCGTTTCCGCATTGATCAGATCAGCCAGCCCATCCACCTGCGACAGATCCATCCTGCCATTCTCCAGAGCGCGGCGCGTGAACTCTCCCGGCTCTGCCAGACGGGTACCTGGAAAGCTCGACAGCTCCTTCAGGAGCGCGTCGAGGACCGCAGGGCTGCCGTGAATATGGAGTTCGAGAACCTCCTCACCGGTATAGCTCCGCTCTTCACCAAAACGGAGCAGCAGTGCTTCGTCGATAAATGTTCCGTCCTGACCATGGATTCGACGCAAGCTTGATTTGCGTTCCTCTGGCACGAACCCATTGGTCAGGCTGCTACATATCTGGCTGATAGTCGCACCCGAAATCCGAACCACAGAAACGCCCGACTTACCCGGCGCGCTTGCCAGTGCAAATATCGTATCCATTTTGTAACTCTTTGATATTAATACATATTTATGTATTCATCGAGTCGAAGAAGTCCGAATTTGTCTTGGTTTGCTTCAGCTTCGTGATCAGGAATTCTATCGCATCGGTCGTACCCATCGGGTTTAGAATACGGCGCAAGACAAAGGTTTTCTGCAGGTCATTCTTGTCTACCAGCAGCTCCTCTTTCCGCGTGCCGGATTTCAAGATATCCATGGCCGGGAACACACGTTTATCGGCCACCTTGCGATCAAGAACGATCTCGGAATTGCCGGTCCCTTTGAATTCCTCGAAAATAACTTCATCCATTCGGGAGCCGGTATCAATCAGCGCCGTCGCGATGATTGTGAGCGATCCACCCTCTTCGATGTTCCGCGCCGCGCCAAAGAACCTTTTGGGGCGTTGAAGAGCGTTCGCGTCGACACCACCGGTCAGCACCTTGCCCGAAGATGGCACGACCGTGTTAAACGCCCGGCCCAGCCGCGTGATCGAATCGAGCAAAATGACAACGTCGCGCTTATGCTCAACCAGTCTCTTGGCCTTCTCGATTACCATTTCCGACACACCAACATGTCGCGTTGCCGGCTCGTCAAAGGTGGAGCTGATCACCTCACCCTTCACCGACCGCTGCATATCGGTCACTTCTTCCGGCCGTTCATCAATCAGCAGCACGATCAAATAACATTCCGGGTGGTTCTTCTCGATCGAGTTGGCGATGTTTTGCAACAGCACCGTCTTACCGGTCCGCGGCGGTGCCACGATTAGCGATCTTTGCCCCTTACCAATCGGAGCCACCAGATCAATGATCCGCGCTGAGCGGTCCTTCACAGTAGGATCGTCAATCTCCATCGTCATCCGCTCATCCGGATAGAGCGGCGTCAGGTTGTCGAAACTGACCTTGTGACGCGCCTTTTCGGGCTCCTCAAAGTTGATCTTCGTCAGCTTCGTTATGGCGAAATAGCGTTCCGTCTCTCTGGGCGCCTTGATGACACCTTCCACCGTATCACCCGTTCGAAGCGAAAACTGACGGATCATGTCGGGCGAGACATAAATATCATCTGGACCCGGCAGATAATTTGCCTCTGGTGATCTCAGAAAACCAAACCCGTCCTGGAGGACTTCCAGAACGCCGTCTCCGGAAATCTCCCATCCCTCCTCGGCGCGTTCCTTGAGGATCGAGAACATCATCTCGCCTTTGCGCATGGTCGATGCGTTCTCGATCTCCAGATCTTCGGCCATCGCGACCAGGTCCGCCGGGCTCTGCTTCTTCAGATCAGCGAGATTTACACGTTCTTCGGACATAACATTCCATCACAAGTTCGCAGCAGCCTGCGATACATCAAAATTTCAAAGCTGGATAAATCGACCGGACGGCCGATAAGCCCCTCTAGCAGAGTCATTTTCATCATGTCAAACGATCTTCAGAACGGGCGCGCAATTACCGAGAACACGATGACGAGCATCAGGATCGTCGGAACCTCGTTCATGATGCGGAAGGTCCTGCCCGACCTCGTGTTGGCAGAGACCGCGAATTCCTGCAACCGCTGCCCCAGCCACATGTGAAACCATGTCATCGCAAGGATGGAAAGCAGCTTCAACCATGGCCAGACATCTGACCAGGGAATGACGCCAGGTGTGGCGACCAACAGAAGACCAAAGAACCAGCTCGCAATCATGGCCGGGTTCATAATCACTTTCAGAAGCTTGTGTTCCATCATCTGAAAGGTCTCTTCAAGCTCTGAGCCTTTTGACGCTCTCTCAGCATGATGAACAAACAACCTTGGCAAATAGAACAACCCGGCCATCCATGATATAACGGAGACAACATGCAGGCTCTTGATCCAGGGATAAGCAGTAAAGAGTAAATCAGACATGCCAAAGATCTACCTGTCTTCTCTCTCAATAAAAAGAAGTAAAGAAAGAAGGATTTTGTAGTTTATTGTACTGGGGATACTGTGGAAACCCGTCTTTCTCACCAGCCTTGGGGCAGTCACACAGATACAGTCCACAAAAGGGGTAATTCTTATAATATCGTTTTATAACAAAGATTTAATAGTAACCTACAGTGAGGATAAGCAAGGTATAGCTGGAGGATTGTTGAGATAAATCCACATGCCGGGATAAATCTTCCCCAGATGCAAAACATGTGACCAATTTCGGCGAACTTGGGATAGATCACTGTCAAGACAAGCGATCAGTGGATAGACCGCTATTTATGCACAGTCACAAGAATAAACCCCACAGGATGCGCACATGCCTGAGCCGCTGATTTTAGCGTCTGGGTCGAGTGCCCGGCACGCCATGTTGACCGCCGCAGGGCTACGGTTTGACACAGTAAAGCCGCAGATAGATGAACAAGCCATTAAGACCAGCCTGACGACGGAAAATTACGCGCCAGACGAAATAGCCGATGCGCTGGCCGATGCGAAGGCGCAGAAAGTTTCCAACAAGCAGCCTGAGGCGTTGGTTTTGGGAAGTGATCAGGTCCTGGCCTTCGATGGTAGGCTTTTGTCAAAACCTCAATCGCCTGACGCATTATCAGCGCAACTGTCGGCGATGCGCGGTCAAACACACCATCTCTATTCTGCCGCTGTGATATATCGGGCCGGCAGACCGGAATGGCGGCACACAAGCCACTGTCGCATGTCGATGAGAGATTTCAGTGACGATTTCCTTGTAGGTTACGTGAAACGGAATTTTGAGACTGTAAAGTTTTGCGTCGGAGGATATGAAATAGAGGGAGAGGGAATTCGCTTGTTTTCCCGTATTCAAGGAGATTACTTCACGATCATGGGCATGCCATTGGTGGAAATCCTGAATCACCTCACACGTATCAAGGCGATCGAAGGGTGAGCGTTCCGACTGTACCTCTGGCCGGGGTCATTGGTCAAAATGTAGGCTATAGCAAGTCGCCGCGTCTTCACACCTATTGGCTCAGAAAATATGGGCTGCCCGGGCATTACATCCCGATGGATGTTGCCACAACGGATTTGCCGCATGTCCTCAATATTCTCCCAAAGATGGGATTCAAGGGCGTCAATGTTACGATTCCCCATAAGGAACCTGTTCTGGACTTCGCCGATGTCATTTCTGACCGCGCTGCGCTGATTGGTGCTGCGAACACCTTGACCTTCCAGTCCGATGGCAAGCTCTATGCTGACAATACCGACGGCACCGGCTTTACTGCCAATCTTCAGCAATCCGCGCCCAACTGGCAGCCGAGCTCTGCGCCGGCCTTTGTTTTGGGATCCGGCGGTGCTGCACGCGCCGTTGTCGCGGCATTGCTGCAGGAACGCACGCCAGAGATTTTTATAGCCAACCGGACACGCGCGCGCGCTGATGCACTCAAGGCGCATTTTGGCGGCAAGATTACCGTCATCGATTGGACGCAGGCAAGCCGGAACCTGGAAGGTGTCGGGACACTTGTGAATACGACCTCTCTCGGAATGGTCGGCAAGGAAGAGCTGAAGCTCTCCCTCGATGAGCTTGAGAAAGACTGTATCGTCACAGATCTGGTCTATTCGCCGCTGGAGACGCAGCTTCTGGCGAATGCGCGCGCGCGGGGCAATCAGGTGGTGGACGGACTGGGAATGCTTCTGCATCAAGCGGCCCCAGGTTTTGAGCGTTGGTTTGGTCGCAGGCCAGAGGTCGATGACGGCCTACGCGATACAATGCTTGTATGATCGCTCCGGTTATTTTGGGGCTGACAGGCTCGATCGGGATGGGAAAATCCACGACCGCACAGATGTTTCGCGATGCGGGCATCCCGGTGTGGGATGCGGATGCAACCGTGGAGGCGCTCTACTCCAAAGGGGGCAAGGCGGTTGATCCCATTGGTCTTGCCTTTGACAATGTCATCGCGCAAGGAGCGGTGGACAGGACAGCATTGAAAAAGCTGATCGCAAGAGACCCTGAGACATTAGAAACATTAAATAAAATTGTTCATCCTCTTCTTCGCGCCAGCCGGGAGGAGTTCATCAAAGATCACGCCCATGCAGCCTTGATTGTTCTTGATGTCCCCCTGCTCTTTGAAACGGGGCTTGATCACACTGTCGATAAAATAGCCGTCGTGACCGTCTCTGTGGCTGAGCAGCGCCGACGCGTGCTTGACCGGGGCGATATGACGGAAGACGTTTTTGATATTATCCTGTCGAGACAACTGCCCGACGCTGAAAAACGCGCACGCGCAGACTACATCATTGAGACGCAGGATTTCGTGACTGCCAACGCGGCGGTTGCCCGGATTATTGACGAATTGAGTGGGGGAAAATGAGAGAGATTGTCCTGGATACGGAAACCACTGGTTTTGAACCTGAAACAGGTGACCGAATCGTAGAGATCGGCGCTGTCGAGTTGTTCAACCACATGCCAACAGGAAATGTGTATCATCAGTATATCAATCCAGAACGCTCCATGCCAACCGAGGCGTTTGAAGTGCATGGTCTGGGCGATGATTTCCTGCGCGATAAACCGGTATTTGCCAAGATTGCGCAAGAGTTTCTGGACTTCGTTCAGGATTCCAAACTCGTAATCCATAACGCATCTTTTGACATGAAATTCCTCAATGCGGAGCTTGGCTGGGCCAATCTACAAAAACTGCCCGACACTCAGGCAATTGATACTCTTCTGATCGCCCGTCGTAAGTTCCCCGGCTCCCCTGCGTCGCTCGATGCTCTGTGTAGACGATTTGGCGTCGACAATTCGTCACGGGAAAAGCATGGCGCGCTACTGGATAGTGAGATTCTGGCAGAGGTTTATCTGGAATTGATTGGAGGTCGGCAACCTGATCTGGTTTTGGGTACAGCGCCAAAGAAACACACTCAAACCCAAAGCGACGAATGGCGCCCAGCTGCGCGACCAAATGCTCTCAAACCGCGTTTGACCGAGGAGGAGCGCATTGCCCATGAGAGTTTTGTCAACAGGCTGGGCGATGGCGCGCTCTGGAAGCTCACAAATTAACGCGCTTTACGGTCAATGTGAAGTCACACGAAGGTCGCCGCCTGACTCACGCCTTTTGGCAGGTGGACCTTCGCAAACAACCTCACGACTGTCGGAAAGCAACACGGCACTTTTGCCAGGTCGGCTCTTTACGTGATGACGCAATTACGCGGCCTTCGTCGCCGGAGCCTCTGTCAAAATGGCATATAGTGTCGAGACGTCACTATTCGCCCTCAATTTCGCACAGGTATCGGGGTCACGCATCGTGCGCGATACCAGTGCAAGCGCCTTAAGATGATCGGCGCCTGCATCAAGTGGTGCGAGAAGTACAAAGAACAAATCAGCAGGTTGTCTGTCAGCAGATTCGAAATCCAGCGGCTGATCCAGCCGTATGAACACCGCGACAACCTCGTCAAGATCCTTGAGCCGCGCATGCGGCAGAGCCACGCCGCGGCCCACACCCGTTGGGCCCAGTGTCTCCCGATCCTGCAGGGCTTCGCATGTATTGGCGACGTCCAGACCATAGCACAGATGGGCCTGTTCCGCGATCTCGTGAAACAAACGCTTTTTACTGGTTGTGGCCGACAGGCTTCTTATGGCCTCCGGTTTAAGGATTCTCGAAATTTGCATCGATACACTTCTCTTAAGCCGCAGCGGCTCTTTCATTCTAACCGTTCGGGTCTATCCATCCGATATTCCCGTCATCACGTCGATAAACGACGTTTATCCCCTTACTTCCCTCATTGCGAAACACCAGAACAGGGGCGCTCGCAATTTCCATCTGCATAACAGCCTCGCCGACTGAAAGCGACGGAATTTTCGTCTCCATTTCCGCGACAATTACAGGTTGGAGGGTTTCGGGCTCGGGCTCCTCCGCCCCCTCTTGTCCTGCGAGGATATAGGAGGCTGCCTCCGAAATTTCAACAGGTTGTGAACGCTCCTTGTGATGGTCTTTCAATCGACGCTTGTAGCGGCGCAGCTGTTTTTCCATCTTTTCAGCGCAGCTATCAAAAGCAGCGTAGATCTCAACCGCATGTGCCCGTGCCTGTGTCGTCAGACCGGTGCTCAGATGTATTGTTGCCTCGCAGACATACTCATGCGCATCGCGGGAGAAAACCACAGTCGCGTCGGTCGGCCGCTCTGCATATTTGTCGATGATGGTTTTCAGATCGGTCTTCACATGGGTTTGGAGCGCATCCCCAATATCGATTTGTTTGCCGCTGATTTGATAGCGCATGGCATCTCCTTTTCCTATCGCGAAGAGTTAGAACAGCTAGTCTGCAGGTTACAAAAATTCATGTTTAACACATTGAAAAATTTGAAACTCTCTGATCGACCAAATGAATAAGGCCGGTTGAAGGTCGACAATTGATAAGGGTCAATCATTAACGCCATTCGGCACCAGTATCACGGTCCATGTCAACTGTGGGTTTGGATTATTGCGCTTGATCCGGCGCTCATGTGATCCGGAAATTATGGCCAAGATAGACGCGCCGGACATTTTCATCATTCACGACCTCTTCGGTGGTGCCGCTCATCAGGACATGGCCATCGTGAAGGATATAGGCGCGATCCACGATCTCCAGCGTTTCGCGCACGTTGTGATCCGTGATCAAGACACCAATGCCACGCTTCTTCAACTCGGTCACCAGTGAGCGTATCTCGCCCACAGCAATCGGGTCGACCCCCGCGAACGGTTCGTCCAGCAGCAGATATTTCGGGTCAGCCGCCAGACAGCGCGCAATTTCGGCGCGGCGCCGTTCGCCGCCTGATAATGACAAGGCCGGAGCGCGCCGCAAATGGCTGATCGAGAACTCATTGAGCAACTCTTCCAGCCGCTCGCGCCGTTTCGTGCGGCTTTTCACAGCGATCTCGAGGATCGCGAGGATATTGTCTTCGACAGTGAGCCCCCTGAAAATCGACATCTCCTGCGGCAGATATCCGATACCCAGCTTCGCGCGGCGATACATCGGCAAAAGCGTTGCGTCCTCTCCGTCAATCAGCACCGTGCCCGCCTCAGGCGTCACAAGGCCCGCAATGGAATAGAAACAGGTTGTTTTGCCCGATCCGTTTGGACCCAAAAGCGCCACAACCTCGCCGCGCATCAGATCAAGACTGACATCACGGATTACCGGGCGCTTCTTGTAGCTTTTGCGCAGGGCCATGACTTTGAGGCCAAGCGATCCTTCCTGAACTGTCAGTTCGGGTTTGCTCATTCGCTGCCGCCTGTCTGGAAAATCGTCCGGACACGGCCTTCCATCCGACCTGTGCCGGACGTCAGATCAACGATCAGTTTTTCTGCGGACAAGGCATTGGGCCCCTGGGTCAGGATCACATTCCCGGTCATGATGATTTCAGCCGTTGCCACGGCATAGACGGCATCCTGGGATTCGGCCTGCTCTGCGCCATTAACCAGAGTGACCCCGCCACTTGCCATAAGCCGGTCAATCCGTCCTGTCGCCGCGCCATTCTCAGTCGCATATTGAACCTGCACGCGCCCGGCACTCAGCCGCATTTGGCCCTGACCTGCGACCACATTGCCTGAAAACACGGCGCTTCCGGTAGATTGATCAACAGTAAGCTGATCGGCAGTGATCTCGACGGGCAGGGATTTGTCATGTTCGACCGCACCGAAGGCCACACTGGCATTTTGCGCATGCGCCAACCCGGCCAATGCAAGGCAGATGGGCAGGCAAAGGAGAGTGATAAATCGGTGCATATAGTCTCTATCTTTATGGCTGATATACCAGTTTCACACCGTTTTGGAACTCAAGTATAAGTGTATCACTACTTTGACGCAGTGTCATATTGCCCGCTTCGATTTTTCCCGAAGGCGCCATTCCAGTGATTTTCGAAGGCGCATCAAGCGCTGTCACCCGCAGATTCGCCGTCAAATTGTCGGTGGTCAGTGTGTATCCGTCAGAGGTGGTGATCTCCACGCCATCGGACAGTGACAGCACATTGGACCCGCCATCATAGACCCCGCCCGTGGCTATCATCTCGTAGGAAATACCCGGTCGCGTGCTCAGAGTTGCCGTGATCTGCTCGGCGGTCAGCTTGCGTTGATCCTGCGGGTCGGGTCTGGCGCTGTTGGCCGCAACGATGATTTCGGAGCCGTCACTGGTGATCCCGGAAAATCGCGGTCCGGCGAGTATCTGTTCACGGGCAATTTTCTCCACATCTATGTCGGAGATGATGATCGCATCATTCGGATCAAGGCTGCGCGAGAACAAGAACAGCGTCGATAGCAGCCCCAGCGCCAGCAGCGGGAAAATCACCTTGGCGAAGCGCACGAAGCGCGAATAGCCGCTATCGACCAGCGCCATGAGTTATTCGACTCCTGCGCGCAGGCAGTCATGGATATGGATAATCCCGACAGGCCCCAAACTGTCTTCGGGGCAGACAAAAAGACAGGTAATCTTGCGCTCGTTCATCTCTGAAATGGCGCTTTCGGCAAGGGCATCGGGCGTAATCGTCTTCGGGTCGGGCGTCATCACTTCATTGGCGCTCATTGACAAAAGCCCGTCCATATGGCGCCGCAGATCGCCATCAGTGATGATCCCGACAAGCTGACCTCCGGCGTCTATGACACCCACGACGCCAAAACTCTTCTCGCTGATGGTGATCAACGCATCAGACATGGCGGCATGGGCCGGGATCAAGGGCAGCTCCTCTTCTTTATGCATCAGGTCAGAGACTTTCAGCAGCCGCGCCCCAAGCTTGCCGCCCGGGTGGAAATCACGGAAATTCTCGGGCGTGAATTTGCGATGCTCCATCAGCGCGATTGCCAGCGCGTCCCCCAGTGCCAGCGTCATAGTGGTAGAGGTTGTAGGGACAATGCCCGTATCGCAAGCCTCGGCGGCTTCGGGCAAGCACAGGGCCACCTCCGACTGGCTCAGCAGAGTGCTTTTTGGCCTGCTGGCAATCCCGATCAGTGGGATCTGAAAGCGCTTGGCATAAGCCAGAACGTCGGCAAGTTCGGGCGTCTCACCTGAATTGGACAGCACAAGCAGTACATCGCCCTGCGCCATCATGCCCAAATCGCCGTGGCTGGCCTCCGCCGGATGTACAAAATGTGCAGGAGTGCCCGTCGAGGCGAAAGTAGCAGCAATCTTCCGGGCAACATGGCCCGATTTTCCCATACCGCTGACGATAACCCGACCCCGCGCCGACAAGATCAGCTCCACGGCCCGCGAGAAATTCTCATCCAGTGTTTCAGCCAGACGGCGCAGCGCCTCAGCCTCACGTTCGATCACGCGTCGTCCGGTCGGCACAAAGGAGGTATCGGTCATGGCGCCACCTTTTTGCTTAATGCGCAAAGATATCAATCTCGGGCCAACCAGCCAGATCCAGCCGGGCACGCGTTGGAAGGAAGTCGAAACAGGACTGCGCGATCTCCATTCGGCCTTCGCGCTCCAACCGAGCGTTCAGCACATCGCGCAGCCGGTGCAGGTACAACACATCTGAGGCTGCATAATCCAGCTGCGCCTTGCTCAGTTCTGGCGCGCCCCAGTCGCTGGATTGCTGCAGTTTCGAGATATCAATCTCCAGAAGCTCTTGCAGCAGGTTTTTCAGTCCGTGACGGTCCGTATAGGTGCGGATCAGTTTCGAGGCGATCTTGGTGCAATAGACCGGCGCGGTCAACGCTCCGAAGGCATGATACATCGCAGCGATGTCGAACCGGCCAAAATGGAACAGCTTCAGCACCTTTGGATCAGTGAGCAACCTGGACAGGTTCGGCGCGTCAGACTGTCCGACCCCGATCTGAACCAGATGCGCATGCCCGTCGCCACCCGATAGTTGCACAAGACAAAGCCGGTCGCGATACGGGTGCAGCCCCATCGTCTCGCAATCGATGGCAACTACCCGTCCCAGATCAAGGTCGTCAGGCAGATCGCCGCTGTAGAGATGGTTGGTCACAGAATATCCTTTGCCCGTTTGCGTGCTGCATACGGGCTTTGGGATATAGGTTCAATGCGTGCGCCTTAGTTCAAAAGCGCGCGCAGGTATTTGCCGTAATCTGTCTTGCCAAACTTATCGGCCCGCTCAAGCAGCTGATCATCGCTGATCCAACCGTTCACATGGGCGATCTCTTCCGGACAGCCGGTCTGCAGGCCTTGCCGCGATTGCAGCGTGCGGACAAAGTTCCCCGCGTCAAGAAGGCTCGCATGGGTTCCGGTATCCAGCCAGGCATAACCGCGTCCCATACGCTGCACGTCAAGCTGGCCATCATGCAGGTAGGTTTCCAGCAACGTGACGATCTCAAGCTCGCCCCGGTCGGAAGGTGTGATGGATTTCGCACGATCGGATGCCGTATTATCGAGGAAATAGAGGCCCGTCACCGCATAGTTGGACGGTGGGTTTATGGGCTTCTCGATGATCTCGGTGACATTGCCATCTGAATCCATGCCGACCACGCCATAACGCTCCGGGTCTGTGACGCGATAGCCAAACACCGTGCCGCCATCGCTGCGCTTATCAGCGTCGCCCAGCAGTTCGGGAAGGCCATGGCCAAAGAAGATATTGTCGCCCAGAACCATCGCGCTGGGCGCGCCATTCAGGAACTCCCTGGTCAGCAGGTAGGCTTGCGCCAGGCCGTCGGGGCTGGGCTGGATGATATAGGTGATCTCAATGCCCCATTGCGATCCATCGCCCAGCAGTCGTTGGAACTGCGCCTGATCTCCCGGCGTAGTGATCATCGCGATCTCGCGGATATTCGAGAGCATCAGCACCGAAAGCGGATAGTAGATCATCGGCTTGTCATAGATCGGCATCAGCTGTTTGGAGACACCAAGCGTGATCGGGTGAAGCCGGGAGCCAGTGCCGCCAGCCAAGATGATACCTTTGCGATTGGTCATGTCGTTTCCTTTATCTGAGCGATCAGCGGCGCGAGTGAGCCTCGCCAATCCGGGCGCGCGATCCCGAAACTAGCCAATGTAGAGCTGCAATCCATCCGTGAATTAAGCGGGCGGACTGCATCGCTTTTGAATTCGGTGCTGGGCACGTCCTGCACATCGCAGTCAAGCCCGGCCACGTCAAAAATAGCGCGGGCGAAATCGGCCCAGCTGCAATCAGGCGCGCCGGATAAATGATAGATGCCGGTGCTTGACGGATCGGACATCAGGTGGCGCGCGATTTTCAGGCAGGCCTCGGCAATGGCACTGGCCGGGGTGGGGCCGCCGATCTGATCTGCAACGCAGGGGATGGCGTCTCTTTCATGGCCAAGCCGCAGCATGGTCTTGACAAAATTCGAGCCGGTTGCGGAATAGACCCAGGAGGTGCGCAGGATCACATAGGTGCCGCCAGCCGCCTCTATGCCCAGCTCTCCCGACCGTTTGGAGCGGCCATAGACGCCTTGCGGGTTGGTCGGTTGATCTGGCCGTTGTGGATGGTCGCCGGTCCCCTCAAACACGTAATCGGTCGAGATATGGATAAAGGGGATGCCCAGTTTTGCGCAGGCTTCGGCCATGGCGGCCGGTGCGTCCCCGTTGATCGTATTGGCACGTGACTGATCGGTTTCGGCCTTGTCCACCGCCGTGTAGGCCGCCGCGTTGATCACCGCGCTGGGCCGCAGTGATGCGATCTTGGCCGCGCAGGCAGCAGGGTCCATCAGATCAGCCTGCTGGCGGTCGAGCGCCTGAACCTCAGGATCCTTGCGCAGCTCTCGCGAGACCTGCCCGTTTTTGCCGAAGACAAGGATCATGCCTTGGTGCCAAGCCGTGTGCCCACGCCCTCGCGGTTCTGGAGCGCTTTCCACCACGCTTCATTGTCGAGGAACCATTCGACGGTCTTGCGCAGGCCTTGATCAAGGGTGACGGATGGACTCCAGCCAAGCTCTGTGCGGATACGGGTTGGGTCAATCGCGTAGCGCAGATCATGGCCGGGGCGGTCCGCGACAAAGGTAATCTGATCGGCATAAGGCTTGGCAGCGGGCCGCAGGTCATCGAGTATTGCGCAAATCTTGCGCACAATATCTATGTTTGTCGCTTCATTCTCTCCACCGATATTGTAGGTGCGATGGTTCTCGCCCTTTTGCAAAACGGTCAGCAACGCGTCGGCGTGATCCTCGACATAAAGCCAGTCACGCACGTTCTCTCCGGTGCCGTAGATCGGCAGCGGTTTGCCCGCCAGCGCGTTCAGGATCACCACCGGGATCAGTTTTTCGGGGAAGTGATAGGGACCGTAATTGTTCGAGCAATTCGTCAGGACGAAAGGCAACCCGTAGGTTTCCCCCCAGGCCCGGACCAGATGGTCGGACGCGGCTTTGGACGCGGAATATGGGGAGTTCGGCGCATAGGGCGTTTCTTCCGTGAACTGGCCTTCAGCGCCCAGCGTTCCATAGACCTCATCGGTGGAAATGTGGTGGAACCGGAACCCGTCGAAACGGTCGCGGCCTTCCCAGTATTTCAGGGCAGCATTCAGAAGGACGAAGGTGCCGTTGATATTGGTGTCGATAAAGGCGCCGGGCCCGTCGATGGACCTGTCCACATGGCTCTCGGCGGCCAGATGCATCACTGCATCGGGCTGATGCGTCTTGAACACGCGCGCCATGGCGTCGGCGTCGGTGATCGAGCATTTCTCAAACACGTAGCCCGGCGCGTTTGCGATCGGTTCGAGGTTTGCAAGACAAGCGGCATAGGTCAGGGCGTCAACATTGACGACCTCGTGCCCGTCTCGAATTGCCTGCCTGACGACGGCAGAGCCGATAAATCCTGCACCACCTGTAACCAGTATTTTCATGCCTGCGATTTCCTCGTGAATGGAGAGTTGGGATCAATAGTTAAACGGGCTTTCAAAATCGGCGAAGCTTTGGGCAGCGCCATCCTTTGCAGAGACAATGGCAGCATCCGGCGACACACCCCAGTCAATCGCCAGGTCGGGGTCCGCAAAATGCACAGCACCGTCCTGTTCAGGCGCATAGGTGTCGGTGCATTTATAGAGCAGTTCCGAGTCCGGCAACAGGGTAACGAACCCATGCAGGAACCCTTTGGGCACAAGCAGTTGCCTGCCGTTCTCCGCTGAAAGTTCTACGGCGACATGCTGCCCGTAGGTGGGAGAGCCTTTGCGTGCATCCACGGCTATATCCAGTACCGCCCCGCCCCCGCAGCGCACCAGCTTGTCCTGCGCGCGAGGCGGCGCCTGAAAATGCAGCCCCCGCACTGTACCGACATCGCGCGACAGGGAGTGGTTGTCCTGCACGAAGTCCAGATCGTATCCCGCCTGCGCGAGAACATCCTTGTTATAGACCTCGGAGAAAAACCCGCGATCATCGCCAAATCGTTTCGGCGTCAGGATAACGACGCCCTCCAGCTTGGTGGTCTCGATCTCCATGATCAAAGCTCTCCGCTATGTTTCGCGCTTGGGTTATCAATCCCGGGCCGGGCTGTCACCCTTGGCGCCCAAAAATTCCGCTCATCATGCTGGCCAGCGCTAGCTGATAAACAGGGGCTCTATTTGTCCGAATATTTGTTATTTGGTCAAATGACTGCCCTAATTTCATGATCTCACCTGATCTTCGTAAACGAGGCGAACTCATGCAGGACAACAGAATCAAAATCCAGACCTGCCTATTCACCAGCATCGTTTTTTGGCCAAACTAACGAATAATTCGTGATTGTTGTCACACACCCCGACAATCGATTGGCAAAAACGGCGCATTTGGGCGGTGTGGCAAGGACACCCTTTGTGATCGAGCCGATTCGAGTCTAACAGAAGCGCGAAATGATCCGTTGAGGATCGGGGAACGAACGGAACATGTTATGAAAGTCGTTATTTTTGGTCTTGGCTACGTAGGCTTCACCGCCGGGTGCTGCATCTCCAGCGAGGGGCACAGTGTTGTCGGTATTGATGTGAGCCAGGGCAAGGTGGATGCGATCAATGCCGGCACGGCTCCGATTGTGGAACCCAAAGTGCTCGACATGCTTCTGGACGCGCGCAAAAACGGGCGCTTCATTGCGGATACGGCCATCGGCTCTCACCTGGAAGGTGCTGACCTTGCGATTGTCTGCGTGGGCACGCCATCGGCTGCGGATGGATCGCATAATATGGGCTATATCGCCGATGTTTCGCGCCAGATTGCGGCAGCGATGAAAGGCACCTCGGGCAAGCTGGCCGTGGCCTATCGGTCGACCATTCGTCCCGGCACTATCGAGGAATTGATTCGTCCGATTTTTGAGGCCTCTTTGGGCGATGATGTCGATAACCGTATCGAGCTTGTCTATAACCCTGAGTTCCTGCGCGAAGGTTCGGCCGTGGACGACTATTTCGCTCCGCCGAAAATCGTAATAGGCACTGCGGACGGAAAACCGAACGCCGCGATGGAGCAGCTGAACGCCAATATCGAGGCACCTACTTTCTATGTTGGCTTCCGCGAGGCCGAAGTGACGAAGTTTGTCGATAATACATGGCATGCGGTGAAAGTGGCCTTTGCCAATGAAATCGGGAGGGTTTGCCTGCAATCGGGGATCAGCGCCACACAGGTCCACAAGATTTTTGTCAGCGACACAAAGCTCAACATCTCTCCCTATTACACACGTCCCGGTGGGGCGTTTGGCGGCTCCTGCCTTCCCAAGGATGTTCGTGCCTTGCAATATATCGGGGCCGATACCGGATCGAACCTGCATCTTGTCGACAGTCTGATCCGCTCGAACGAGGCGCATAAACATGCGCTGTTTGAATATGCCTCCGAAGAACTCGCTGCAGGTGCGACGATTCTGATGGCGGGACTTGCTTTCAAGGCGGGCACGGATGATCTGCGCGAAAGCCCAAATGTCGATCTCGCGCGAAAGCTGCTGGGTGCAGGGTTTGATTTGCGAATCTACGATCCGTCGATCAATGCCGATATGCTGGTGGGCGCCAATCTGGGCTATGCCTACAGCCAACTGCCAACGCTGGAGCGGATCCTGATATCCAAGGAAGAGGCAGAGGCCGGATCATGGGACCGCGTGATCGCAACCAATGCGACGGTCAAGGAGTTGTCGCTGGGTGATGCGTCGCTTCGCGATCTCGGCACACTTCCATAGACGGCCAAAGGGTAGAGAATGCGGGACACGGATATGAACCAAGATATAGCGACGCCTCGGATGGATGCAATTCGAGCGGAGAAGCCTTTGGCCGGGCGCAAGATACTGATCATGGTCGAGAACCTGCCGCTCCCGTTTGATCGGCGCGTCTGGCATGAATGCCGGACCCTGACGGCTGCGGGTGCTCAGGTCTGCGTGATTTGTCCGACGGGCAAGGGCTACGAGAAGAAATATGAAGAGATTGACGGCGTTCACATCTACCGCCACAACCTGCCGCTGGATGCCAAGGGCGCCAAAGGCTACCTGCTGGAATATGGCGCGGCGCTGTTTCATGAAATGCGTCTGGCCATCTGGGTAAATCGCCGTCACGGCTTTGACACGATACAGGCCTGCAACCCACCTGACCTGATGTATCTGATCGCCAAGCCCTTCCAATGGGTGGGCAAGAAGTTTGTTTTCGACCACCACGACATCAACCCGGAGCTTTATGAAGCGAAGTTCAACCGGCGCGATTTCTTCTGGAAACTGATGGTCTACCTGGAGCGCAAAACCTTCAAGAACGCCGATATCGTGATCTCGACCAATAACTCCTATCGCGAGATTGCGATGACCCGTGGTGGCATCAAGCAAGAGGATGTCTTTGTTGTCCGATCTGGCCCGGATCTGACCCGCCTTGAGGTGTCCGAGCCGGATCCCAAGTGGAAAAAGGGTCGTGACCACATGGTCGGCTATGTGGGTGTCATGGGCGATCAGGAAGGTCTCGACCTGCTGCTGGAAAGCGCGCGCGAATTGATCATCGACAAGGGGCGCGACATCCAATTCGTCCTCGTGGGCGGTGGACCGGCCTTGGAAGACCTGCAGCAAATGGCGTCCGATCTCGGCATCGCCGATCATGTCACCTTCACCGGTCGCGCGCCGGATGCAGAACTCTTCAGCGTCCTATCCTCTGCCGATGTCTGCGTGAACCCGGATCGGGTCAACCCGATGAATGACAAGTCGACGATGAATAAAATCCTCGAATATATGGCTTTTGGGAAACCGATTGTGCAGTTCGATGTGACCGAAGGCAGGTATTCGGCCCAGGAAGCCTCGCTTTACGCGGAATCGAATAACACCTCTGATATGGCCGAAAAGATCGCATATCTTCTCGACAACCCCGCGATATGCGAAGAAATGGGCAATTTCGGTCGCAAGCGGGTCAAGGAAGATCTCAGCTGGGATCATCAGGTAGATACATTGATTGCGGCCTATAAAAGGGTAGCAGAGAAATAGGGTTTGAGCCCACGCAATCCGATGCAACTAAATATAGTGTGAGGGCGATTTGGTCGCGCATACATCTAGAAGAGCACTGAGGAATAGCCAAAGCACGCCTCCGCTGACCGATGCGGTCGGTGGCTCTGCGATGTTTACCTTCCTGATCATCTTCGCGATCTTCTCTCCGATCATTCTCAATGTTGGCCCTATATCGCTACCAGCGCCACGTGTGATGGTGCTGCTGCTCTTCATCCCTGCGGTCTATAAATGGATCACCGGAGAATCGGGCGCGTTCCGTCTGATGGATTTCATCGTGCTGGCCTTCTCACTCTGGACGCTCATCGCGATGATGGTGGTTCACGGCCCCAGCCAACTTGAATTCGCCGGGGCGAACTTTCTGGAGACCTTCGGCCCCTATCTGGTTGGTCGCTGGTGTATTCGAAATCGGGCTGGCTTCGTTCGTTTCGTGAAGATCCAGTTCATTTTCCTTGTGGTCATTTTGCCCTTCGCTATTCTGGAGACGCAAACAGGCGATCCATTGATCATCCGCATCCTCGCCTCGGTCTTTGAGACACAGCTGATCGTCGATCACGAAATCCGCCTGGGTCTGGAGCGCGCCCAAGCCGTCTTTCAGCACCCCATTCTTTATGGATATTTCGCCGCGGTGACCTTTGGTCTGGTCCTCTACGTTCTCAATATCGGATCAACCTTGTGGAAGTCGATCTGGCGGATCGCGGTGGTGTTTATAAGCACCTTCCTGTCGCTTTCATCCGGGCCACTCGCCGGGTTCGTGATGCAGGTCATCCTGAGCGTTTGGGAATGGGCCACGCGGAATTTCAACTTTCGGTGGGGGATCATATTCACCTTCATCGGCATAATCTATGTGGTGATCGATCTGTTCTCGAGCCGGACGCCCTTTCACGTTTTTGTCACCTATCTGACCTTCAACACCGGGGCGGCTTGGAACCGGATCTTGATCTTTGAATATGGGACACAGAATCTGCTGGCGAACCCAATCTTCGGGCTGGGCCTCAAAGATTGGGTCCGCCCAAGCTGGATGGTATCGAGCGTTGACAACTTCTGGTTGGGAACCGGCATGCGTTATGGCTTTCCGGGCCTGATCCTCCTACTGGCGTCGATGTTCGTTCTGATGTTCCAGCTGGGCCGCAAGAAGATCGCTGATCCCGCCATCGCTTCCATGAGGATCGGCGTGAACATGTCCTTGGTCGGAACCTTGTTCATTGGCGCCACCGTCCACCTTTGGGGCCCGGTCTACATCTGGCTTTGGTTCTTCATGGGTGCATCCATCTGGCTGCTGGACGACCAGCCAACAGATGAGGATCGCGAAGCCGCACAAGACCTCAAAACGCCTGCCCGCAAGCGCTTGGCACCCTATACGCGCTTTCCAAAATAGATCATCGGTGAACCCGCTAAGGTGCGATGGTGTTTTGCACAACCATGGCGTCCGGTAATGGTCTGACAGCCGCACCTTCCAGGTTTGCCCATTCAAGATCTACAATCGGAAGATCCTGCCACGTGTCGGCAGTGTAATCCTCTGGATATTTCAACTGTCCCGTACCGCGCCCGGTGCCGAAATTGATCGTGTCACTACTCACAAATTGCCCCGACTCCGGAAGGATACGCACGCGGCCATTCGCAATTTCTGTCTTGGTTGCAGGCGCGCCATTGATCTCAAACCCGAAAACTTCTGTCCAATGTGAATAGGAAGCCGGAAGCGTCGGCTTTTGTCGGGCGCGGCGCGTGGTTGTCACTGGTCCTCCGCTCCACCAAAGCTCGACATAGGCGCCCGTGGGCTCCCAATATGCACGGTCAAACTCGGGCAGGCCATAGGCCCGATAAGACAATCCGCGCCCAATGTTAAAGGCGCTGAGCCGTGCGCTGCGCGTAGCGCCGTCAGGACCCGGTTTGGGAATGGCCGATTGTTGCTCGGCTGCATAGGTCATAATCTCGGCCGTCTCGTCAATCACGATTGGGGCAAGTCGCGGATCCTGAAAGAGAGTCCGCGCCCCGAGACGTGCGCCTTCAACAGAGATGGCCACGGGATCAAGCTCACCCGCGAAGGTCTCCCGACCGTTCTTCATATCCTGGGAAATACCCCAGACCTCGGAGTTAAACAGCAACCAACGCGTCTCATCGGTCGCATATAGTTCCCGAGCAAGATGATGCAGCACCTTGCTATCCCCGGTCCCGGAATCCATGACGACGCTCGGTGTGATCAGATCACTGCCATCCCTTCCCTTGCCACTCAGGAAGGCCGCGATCAGCTCACCATCGCCCGAGGCTGCGGTGGAGCTCTGATAGGGCCAGTCCGTGCAAGCCAAGCCAACCGATTGGCCATCACTTGTCGCAGCCGAATGAAGCGCGAATTCGTCATACCACCCGCGCCCGGCGGTCGCGCTATCCGTCAATAGATCTGATAGAGAGCTGTCGGCCATCGTGTGCTGAATAATGCAAATCCGGTCACCCGGATATTTATGCATCAAACCAGAGGCCAGTGCAGCGCAGCTTGGCGGCAGTGTGCTGTCCGCGCCGATAAATGCATGTTTCACACCAGCGGGGCCAGTACGCTCTCGATCATGCCACATCATCTGGACCGTATCTTCGGGATCGATCGCAACGCTTGATCCCGGAACAGAATTGGTCGGGATTTCAGGCTCAGACCCGTCCACTGTCTTGTTATCCGTCCAGATCAGGGTCGCAAATCCGGTATCGGGATGAATCAGATCACCCGGGAGAGGCGGCATAATCAGGTTGTGACGGATCTCCGGGTCCGCAAAAGGCGCGGGATTGGTGCCGGTCTTCGCCTGAAGCGGGTAGGGATAGAAGCCCGGTTCGCCAGTAATATAGTTATACTCGACCGTGACCTTGTCATATTGCACCCCGGACCCCGTTGGTGTGTTGTTACGCACCAACCTGACTGCGTTGTTGATCCCCGTGACCCCTCGACCCGGGGCGGGATGTGCACGCGTTGCAGGGTCGCGATTGAAGTAATTGCCACGGATCACGCAACCGCCCAAACAGGTATCAACCGTCATCGAGTCAGCATGTGGGTCCAGGTTCTGCCATACATCAGAGGGCCCCGTCTTGGAGGTCGGCGGAGCGATCCCGGTCACATCCTCAAGCGCTCGGAAAACATGCAGCCTGGAGGTGACAACCAGCGTGCCCGTCGGGAACGTATCCGTGTCATTATAGGGCAGCGGCTCCATGTTGAGATTGACCTGTGGATCGAAGTAGTTGAACGCAATCAGCCCCTTGTTTGGCTTGATGCCGTCGGACTGAAATCCCCAGAGCCGGTTGCGCTGAAACACCGGCCAGTCGACCATCGTATTTGCCGAACCGCGCATCTTGAGAAACAGGCCCTGACCATCCTCATGCGATGGACCAATAAAGTCGCAATACTCGATAACCTCATATCCACCGGTATCGTAGAAATCGAGCGCGGTCAGTAGCCCCGTCGGCCCATCACGCTCGCCCAGGATGCAGTTGCGCAGCGAGATAACAGCCCGCACTTCCAGAATGTAACCGGTGAAATCCCATCCCTCAAACGCGCAATCCTCATTGATCCTCAGCTTTAGTCCATTCAGCGAACATCCCGCAGGAAGCGGATCAAGAACAGGTTTCTTGAACGGCTCCGTCCACTGGCACCCGTTTGAACGCCGGTTGTCCTTCAGTTTGATCACGTGGTCCATGATCTCAGGCAGCGGCTCGGACGCGGCAGTTGATGGTGTAGAGGACCAATATTGCGTGGCACCCGATCCACTCCACAAGGCCACGACATGGCCCACACCAAAACGGGTCTGTGTGGTAAGAACCTCCTCGGGCTGGTCTGCCAGCCGCGCCTCGATACGCATCCAGATCCAGTTCAGCGGACATCTCAAAACCCCTGCCCACCGACCATTGGTGACGGGCTCGGATATCTTCCAGTCCGAAAGAGCCGTTCCGCCTTCCTCGATCACCCGATATTCCACCACAGAGCCATCAGCAGCCGTCCCGGAAATCGGAACGGAGGCATCCTGTTCTCCCCGCGCGGCGCCACTGTCAAAAACCGTTCTGTCCCGGGAAAACTCCGACAGGGAAAACGCGACAGGTTCAGGTGGCGTGCTCAACCCTGCCCGCTCAGTTTTCTGGATTAGATCAAGCCCAATTCCAAATATCATCATAGTCCCCTCGACTAGGTCTTTGACAGCGAAGGGTGGCTATAGGCGCAACACGCGGCCTGTTGCGATATCAGGCCGTCTATCGCGCGCAACCAGGTGGAGCGATCCGCGCGATATGACGCGCGGCGGGGGCAGTCTGATATAAACCTCTGAAACAGGGTCATAATTTAAAGAGACAGGCGATGCAGAATCACCGGAATCGAGCAATTTTGTGAATACACCCTGACCTGGAAACAATGCCAAATTTTATTCAAATCTATCTTCGGTTTCATCTGAAAGGCCTTGGAAAAGCCATTTTTACCTAAGTCGCGTGCCTTCGAATCGTCCCTTTTGGGCACGATCACTACTCCATTGGGGGTGAGTTTTAGGGTGCGTGTTTTGTGGAATATCCGCCTTGATTTTTGTGGGACGTATTTTCGACCTGCGAGATCCGACAACTCATCCAGCGCAAATTGACCCGGGCATGGCAAAAACCCCATGTCCGACATAGCCGGAGAAGAATTGATGAGTACGCCACTCTACACGCAGTATGCCGCTCACGCGAACACGACTTTTGTCGTCGATTCATCTGAGGCATTGAAAGCAGCGCTGCAGGGGCTTTCCGGCAGCGAAGGCGGTACAATTCTGGTTGACGCGGCAGGCGGTCCCTACAACCTGAGCGTGTCGAATTTTGGCAGTGCCGACGCTCCGATCCTCGTCACCAGTCTCGACGCTGGCAATCCGGCAACCTTCGCTTCGGTTAACCTGTCAAACGCCTCTCATGTGATCTTCGACAATCTGGCTTTTGATCACTCCAGCATCGGGACGGATTTCGGCCTGGCGGATTTCGATATTCGCGTTTCCAGCTCGGATCATATCGAATTCACCAATAACGTGATGACCGGTACAGCCAACGGCATGGCAACCTATGAAGAAAGCAGCAACAAAGGTGGCAACCTTGCTCTGGTCCAGGCCAGCAATAACGTCACCTTCGCAGGCAACGTCATTTCCGAATATTTCCACGGCGTCGCGGTCTTTGATAGCCAGGATGTGACATTTGTACAAAATGAGGTCACCGCCATGCAGGGCGACGGCTTCCGTGGCGGCGGCATAGAAGGCGGTGTTATTTCCGACAACCACTTCCATAACTTCTACGGCGCGATCCAGACCATCACACATAACGATATGATCCAGCTTTGGGGTACGAGCGTTCAGACAGAAAACAAGGACATCCTGATTGACGGGAATATCCTGGATTCCGGCGCAGGCGCAGCAACGCAGGGCATCTTCATCCGCAATGAAACCTTCGGAGAAGGCGGCCCCGCCTCCGGCTATTTCGAGAATATCACGATCACAAACAATACGATCTACAACGGCATGCCGCATGGGATCAATCTCAGCGACACGATCGGCGGCGTCGTTGAAAACAACACTGTGCTATGGAACCAGGATTCGGGCTTTTACCGCGATGCCCAGACCGAGATGCGCAGCTATGGTCCATGGATCAATGGTAGCAACACAGTAAACACGCAGTTTATCGACAACGTGGCACGGCAGGTTAACCTTAACGGTGTTGAGCAGCACAATCTGAACCTCGCTCTCAACTATACGGACCCGACCTCGGCCAATTACGTCGCGAACCACATCGTAAACCATGAAATGGGCAGTCAGGCCACCCTGACGGATATGCAAATTTCTTCCACCAGCCCGTACCATCAAATCTACGGTGCGCAGCTCAAACTGGAGGCGCCACAAGCATCTGAGGCAGATCCCGTACTCACTCCGGTCATCGTCTCACGGCTGATCGAAGGCGCGCGCGAGCTTTTGGAGCTCACCGCCGCCAATAGTATGCTGAACGGGGAACAGATTGCAGCAGATGAGGCAGAGTTCCTCTGGACCTTGAGCGATGGCACCCAGTTTTACGGACAAACCGTTGTCGTCGACTTTGCGGGCGGCGGCTCCCATGACGTGACACTCGACATCACCAGCCCCGGCGGCCTCACGGCCTCGGTCCAACGTGTAGTCGAAACTCGCAGCGAAACTCTGATCGACCAGCAGTTCGGTGCGGAATATTCAATCCCCGAGCGTGCCGTGGGCTACATCGCGACAGGCGATGCCGGCTTCAGGCTTGATGGCAACAGCAAGCATGTGTTCGAGCGTGCAGATCATGATATGTTCGGCCTCGACACGCTGGAGATGGCGCTGACCTTCAAGATGGATCAGGCCGATACGGCCGGAGGTTCCGTTGTCCGCCTTGCCGGGTCCTTCAGCATGAACACTTACTATCATGGCGGGTTCAAGGTTCGGCTGGTGACCGAGGATGGCGCCTTTGAGATATTTGCGCCGGTTGGCACTCTGGCGGATGGAGAATTCCACGATATCAAGATGTCCTATGATGGTATTGTCGGGCGTATGGCCTTGTCAGTTGACGGCCAGATCATCGAAGAAATTCCGGCCAGTGGTCAAACAACCAATGGTGCCTATCACGACCTGATCCTTGGATCTTCCTTTGGATCAAGTGCAGAAGGCTACATCCAGTCCTTTTCCCTCAGCTCACCCAAAACGGCAGCGGCACCCGATGTCACCGCCGCGCAGGAAAACATGGGGGACGCGGGATCCAAGCTCGCTTCTCCGGATGCAGATGCAGATCAGCCGATCATTTCGCCGGAACAAGAGCCAGCCACCGGCAAGACGCCCTCGCAAGAACCTGCAATTGAGGAGCAAGCCAATCCAGAACCGGGATCTGCGCCCTTCACCCCGCTGGGAGACATCATCGTTAAAGATATCTCGGTGTTTCGCCAGAATTCGTCCAGTAGCGAACATCGCCTTTCAAGTTCGCAAACAGATGCCGCCTGGAAAGTGAACGGCTTTCTCGGAAACAATTTCGATGCTGTGACGTCGAAAAACGCCACTTTCTTGTCAAACACGGTCTTCTCCGAGGCGCCAACTGTGAAAGTCTCGCCCTTCGCGACCTTTGGGGAAGATACGCCCTGGGCCCTCAAAAAACTGTTGGTCGAACTGAAACAGCTCCAACAATCCAGGGAGGATGCAGAAAATGACGAAAACGATGCATCCGAACTCACTGATCTCAGCGGCCCCAAGATTGTCCTTGGCGAGCTTGACGAGCTGGCGCCGACCAAACAGACGGTCAAGATCTGGGGTCCTGTTTCAGACAGTGCCAACGAGGGAGATGCCATCTGGGGTTTGACGTCCGCGATGAACGACAGTTTTGCATTCGGGCAACCCCTCAACATACCCGATGAGCATGACAGCTTCTTGATGTAGCGGAAACTGTCGGCTCTTGAGTTGGGACCGTACCAACAGCGCCTGACGAAATCCCTTCAACATGATGCACCGCATCACGCGTTAAGGCCTGTCATTCAAGACTGCGCGATGCGATTTATAGCGTCTGACGAAATACCTGAAACATCACGCATCACATAACGCGTTGAAATCTCTGATTTCAGGCGGCGTTATGTGATTCAGGTTTTTCGCACGGTGCTTATTTCTCCGGCGGTGCAAAATATCACTTACGCATCAAAAAAGGGCCGCCCTGAGGGGCGACCCTTTCTTTTGTTCTAGCTAGACTTAGCTTGGTCAGGACTTCTTGCGACGACGTGCAATCCCAAGGCCACCAAGGGCGCCCAAGAGAAGCAAACCACCCGCAGGAAGCGGTACCGGTGCCAGATAAACCGCAGCCAGAGACCCGTCCGCAACGCCAATACCATCATTCGATGTGTCGACGGAGAAGACCAGTTGATCTGTAACGAACGTCGCAAAGAGCTCCGCAAAGCCGCCGTTGACACCAACAGCACTTTGGGCAGCAATACTTTGTGTCGATCCGTTTGCAGTTACCATGCCAGACTCGCCAGCGGGGCGAGAACTGTCGATGAACAGATCAAGGAAGGCAATGCCGGTAACTTCGACAGGTGCTGAAAAGGACAGCACCAGTTCTTGCATTCCCGAAGCCGAATTGGAGAGTTCGTCGTCACCGACGCCCACACCATCAAGCTCAAACGCCAGTTCTTCAGAAGCGGATGAAGTGGTCATCGCTCCATCAAATGCCTGGCTACTGTTCAGGGCGCCACCGTTAGCGGTCAGCGACCAAGTCACGCCACGCCCCAGATCACCGGACGTACCGGTAGCACTCGACGTAAAATCGAGAACCAATGCCGAGGCGGCGCCAGTTGTCATGGCAACCGCCACAGCAATACTGGTCAAGGTTTTCTTCAAGTTCATATTGCATACCTCATGACTTACGTGGACCTGCATATAGGGTTGTATATTTGCCGTGAAGGTTTTTCTCCTTCGCAACCGCAGAAAAACCACGACTCTGTCACATTATTGCACAATTTCTGGGCCCCGACCGGCGAATTCTGGGGTGCAGTAGGCAAATTATTTCTACGCATGAAAGAATTAAGGCGAATAGCCGCCTATTCTCCACCATCAACCAAGAATCGAAATGCGGACGTTTCGGGGTTAATTCCCCCTTTTTTTGCGACCCCGGCGGCTCTATACGGACCCCTCAAACCCGTGGATCCGCCATGGTACAAATCTATGGAACCGCAAACGAATGCTCCAGGCGTCGATCATTATTCCGCATTACAACGACACCGAGCGGCTGAGCCGCTGTCTCGCAGCGCTGAACCCGCAACTTGGGGAACAGACGGAAGCTATCGTCGTTGACAATGGTTCGACCGAAGACGTTCAGGCGGTCCTGTCCGACTACCCGGCCGTCAAGCTGGTCGTCGAAAGCGAGAAAGGCGCAGCCGCCGCACGCAATCGCGGCGTATCGGAGACTTCTGCGCCCTACATATTTTTTCTCGATGCCGACTGTGTGCCTTCTCAAAACTGGGTGGCGACCGCGCTTGCGCTTTCGGGCAGCGATGATCTGATCGGTGGACCCGTCGATGTGTTTCACGAAGGCCAACCGCCGCTGACAGGTGCTCAGGCGTTTGAGGTCGTCTTTGCGTTCAAAATTCGCAAATACATTGAAGACGACCAGTTTACGGTAACAGCGAACCTCATTACGTCGCGCGAAATTTTCCAGAAGGTCGGTCCGTTTCGCCCCGGTGTTTCGGAGGATTTGGACTGGTGTCATCGCGCGCGCGATGCAGGCTACAAGCTGGTATACAATGACAGCCTTGTCGTGAGCCATCCGTCGCGCAACGATTGGCCGGCGCTTCGCAAGAAGTGGATCAGGATGACCAAGGAAGGGTTTGGGCTTACCCGGAACTCGCCCGTTGGAAGACTGAAATGGGGTCTTCGCGGGGCTGCCATGATCATGAGCATATTTGTACACCTTCCCAACATCGTGACATGCAAAAAGCTGGAAACAAGCAAAGACAAGCTGAGGGCTGCGGGCACATTGGTCCAGCTGCGACTAACCCGGTCATTTTGGATGATCCGTCAGGCGATCGGCCAAGATATCACCTGAAATCAATGCCTTAATCTTGGCGCGCCGATGGCCTGTCCGGCGAGGGGTCCATTTGCCTTCAGCTTGAAATCACTGACCTGCGCGATATTCGAGCCCGGAGGGCTCGCAAACACCATGTTGTAGTGGTTCGGCTGGAATGGCTTGTCATCCTGCACGAGCTGATTGCGCGAGACCTGCCAATCGGCCTGACGCCGAAAGCCTTCGATTTCGCTGACGATATTTCCAAAGATCGCCACATTGCGGCTTTCGGGTCGAACGGTCATTGCGGGGATGTAGATCTTCTTTTCAGTTTTCGAGCCTGCACCGCGGCGGGTGCGCACGACCGTGTTATTCTCGATTACCAGCCCGTCTGTCTGGCCCACAAAAATCCCATGCCTGTGCGCGTTGATGACCACGTTATTGCGTATGGTGACGTTGCGGTAATAGAAGTTCCGGCCTTGCAGTCCTTTGTCAACAAGCTCATTTCTCAGGAAGATCGACTGTGTGTAGGCGCCTGAGCCGGAATTCAGCACATTGCCCTCGATCGTCAGCCCGTCCATGTGGCGCGTCGTGTTGGTCGACCAGCACTGGATCATGTCACGGTGATCTTTGGACCGGGTCGACGGGCGAAAATCGTGAATGTAGTTATTCGCGATCAGGGCCGAGCGCATTTCCGAGCAGTTCACCCCGTCGGAGCGGATGGAATGGATCTCGTTGCCCCGAAACACCATCCGGTCGATATGGTGCAGTGCCGCGGCGGCGAACCAGTTATAGAACTCATTGCCCTCGATAAGGATATTGCTGCCACCACGCACGACCAGCCCTTTGCCGACTGCAAAGCCCTTTACCGTGGCATCCCCGCTTTTTGCGATATCGCCTTCAAACACAGAGCCGGAGATCGTGAGTCGGTCTACGTTCTGAAAATAAAAAGGCCGTGGTTCGCGAACGCCGCGCCCGGGCTCGAAGTCATATTTGAAATGGATGTTCTCGAACTGCACGTTGGCGACATTGACCAAGTTCACGTTCCGCAGGGTCGAAGGCGCGTCAGGGTTGCCCGATTTGACCACAACAGGCTGCCGAAACTGACCTGAGGCGTTGGTGGCACGCAGCGCAAGCGCCTGATGGACGCCCGGTTCCAGCAAAACCGTCTCGCCGCCTTTGAGCTGTGCGAAGATCCCCGACAGGTTGTCATCTGGCGACACGCGGATGGTTTGCGCCCATGCGCCTGCTGACAGCAGAAGGCTCAGAAGTATCGCGCCGTAGATACTGGTAACAAGAGAGGCCATGGTTAATCTTTCCTAGCGGGGTGCGGACCCGTAATTACGCATCCTAACACGAGACTCAAGATATTCGACTCACATGGCGGCATTGTTAACGCCGGTTTGACGCTGGTGCGATAATCCGCCCATTGTCGAGATAAACGTCTTGGGATTTGTCGTAATATACTGCAAAACAACGCCGTTAACGGTGGCGTTTGTATGCGGGTGTTTGTATTCCTTCACAAATTCAACAGTGAGTGCTGGTATGCCCATCGTAAAAACAGGGTCTAAACTGATCTACTATGCCCATGTGCCAAAATGTGGCGGGTCGGCCGTTCAGGATTACTTGTCTGCGCGGTTCGGACCTCTCGCATTCGAAGACAGGCGCCATACTGGCCATTCCGAGCGTGATCTGTGGTCCAGGACCTCTCCTCAACATATTGACAAGAGGTCTCTTTCCCGGCTTTTCCCGCCCGCGTTCTTCGACGCGCAATTCACCATCGTCCGGCATCCCGTTGCCCGAATCGTCAGCGCCTACCATTTCCAGCTTGAGGTCGAATCGCGGATCTCCAAGCAGACGAAATTCCATGACTGGCTGCTGGAGCTTGAAGAGGGGTTGTCGGAAAACCCCTTCCTTTTTGACAACCACGTTCGGCCGATGTCCGATATCGTGCCGGAAGGGGCAAAGGTCTTCTACCTCGAACATGGGCTGGATGCGCTGGTGCCGTTCTTTGACGATATCGTGGGCGACCGCGCCACGCCAAGGTCGGTGGGACACACCAACAAACGCGGTGACTTTGCAAAGACCGCCGGCGACAAAGTTGCGCCGACGGAAGAGGATATGAAGATTATCTCTTCGATCTATGCGGAAGATTTTGAGCGGTTTGGCTACGCCATTGGCGACAAGAAACCGTTGGCCGGAAAGCCCTACCTGTCCCCGACCTACTTGCAGGAACGCGATCTGGACAGGCAGAAATCCGGGTCCGGGCTGCAAAGGGTGAAGACGGCGCTGCGGCGGTTTACCTGACTGAGGGCCTGATCCTTGGCGCGTAAGGGCCCGGCTTCGTGACAGAAGGTCGGGCCTTACCTTTCAGTGACCCGCGCCATGGCCATCGTGTTTCGTAGCCGTGTCAGAGCGCGATTTGACGCTGAACATCACCTCTATCTCGCCCGCCTTTTCGAAGATCAGCTTGGCTGGGATCTTTTCGTCCAGCTCGAACGGATCGCCATCAAGACCCATGAACATCACGTGAAACCCACCGGGTTCCAAGGCAACGGTTTGCCCGGCAGGGATGTCTATGGCATCGACATGTCTCATACGCGCGACATCGTCCTTGGTTTCCGTTGTGTGCAGCATAACGCGCGGGAAGTCGGCCTGGACCCCTAGCAGGCGGTCGTCCTGAGGCCCGTTATTGATGATCGACAGATACCCGCCCCCCGATTTGGCGGTTCTGGCGGTTTCAAAGGCGGTAGGGTCGTGGATGGTGATGTCACCGATCGTGAACTCAAGCGCTTGGGCGGCAACGGCCCATGCACCAAGAACAGCGGCAGCTGCGAAGGGAAGAATTTTCATTTTGGCGCTCCGATATGGCCAATCGGCGATGCGGCTGGCAGTGGTGGGTGTGTGACGCAGGCGAGGTTCACGCCATCGGAGGCGCGCGGACCGGTCGGGAGAGATCAAACGCGGCGGCCAAATGCAAATCACCCTGCAACCCGCATCGTGCCAGTATCAGGTGGGTCGCGCAGAACGGATCAATCGGCTGATGGCGCGCAATGAGCGCCGAGCCTATCAGCCTGCAGGCATCACAAGACATCGCGGCATCATGCGGCGCGCGGCCATCATGGGCGCAGATATCCGTCAGCGCCGCACCGGTCTCAAGAAATGCCAGAAGGTCGGGATCATCGGCGGCCTGTGTGCGATGCGCAAACCCCGTCCCAGCCATTGCGCCGATCAGCACAAGAGCTATGAGCATTCTGCCAATTGCCGAGAGCAGACTTTGTATCATGAGTTTCCTATAGCGGCTGCCAAATGGACCTGCCAGAGGCGTCGCCGGTGGGTCGGAGCGGGTCCTGCGCAGGAGATCATGCATCAAGGTCGCACTGCAACATGGCATTTCCTCCCTTAGGACAAATTTTAGTCATTCTTGAAAAGCATCCATCCGTCACTTCTCAATCAGACGGATCTGAGCTTTGCCGCATCGCGACGACTTCTCAACGGACATCCCCGCGGTTCCGGATAATCCGCAGTCTCCCATCCATGTTCCTGGTCCAAGCAGTCCGGGCGCAGGCCATGATCATTATGGTGCCACAGATCTGCATGACCACGCCGATCTGTCGGACCACGCGCAGGACGATGATCATAGTCACGTCCAGCATGCTGGGTCGGACCTTTCCAGGCAATATGTGCCGGTCACAGGCTATCAGCGGGCCCCGCGACCCGATTTTATCGCAACGGGCGACACGACGGTCGACAGCCTCGTTGATGGTCTCATCATGAACAATATCTACACATCCGGGACTGTTCTGACCTACACGTTCGATCTGATCGCCGGGCTGCAAGCTGACCCGAACTGGAGCAAGCTCAACGCGGCTGCCATAGAGCGGCATCTCGACATGTTTGACATGTTTACCAACATGACAGGTGTGGAGCTTGTGGAGGTGGACCCAAGCAAGCAGAACGCCAATCTGTATTTTGCTTTTCGCGAAGGCACTGCCACGGCCTATGTCACGTCGCTGAATGGCGGTGTGATCCATGTCTATAACCCCGACCGCCCTGATCCGGTTTTGGGCAATTACACCGATCACCTGATGCTGCACGAATTTGGCCATGGGTTGGGGCTGGCCCATGGGCATCATGACGGCACCTTGCCCGATGAGTTTCAGGGGCATTCCTGGTCCGTGATGTCCTACCGGGCCCATCCCGAGACAAACAGTCTGTTCTTTTCCGACACCCATGGACCCGAAACCTTCATGCTCGCCGATCTGGCTGCGCTTCAGTACCAGTTCGGCGCCAATTTCAAGGCGTTCGGGGGCGATACGACCTACACTGTCAATTTCGATACCGGAGAGTTTCTCATTGATGGCATAAGCCAGGGCGTGCCGCGCAATAATCAGATGTTGCGTACAGTGTGGGACGGGGATGGTGTCGACACGCTTGATCTGTCAAATGCAGTGCAGTCGCTGTCCATCGATCTGCGCCCGGGTGCGTTTACCAGTTTCGGGCCGGGCTATCTGAGCTATCAAAGCTCTGATCCTACCGGACAGGCCCTGTTTGCCGAAGGTAACATCGCCAATCCCTATCTCTATCAAGGCAACACGCAATCGCTGCTTGAAAACGCAATAGGCAGTGTATTTAGCGATATCATCATCGGAAATCAGGTGGATAACACTCTATGGGGCGGGGCGGGGTCCGATGAGATTGACGGCGCCGAGGGGCAAGACGTGCTCCATGGGGATGCGGGGTCCGACATCCTGTCCGGCGGCGCCGGGTTCGACACCTTGCATGGTGGCTCGGGCGGTGATCGGCTGTCAGGCGGGTCGGGCGCTGACACGATCTATGGTGGTGGCGGGGATGACTTCATCTTCGGAAATACCGGCGTGGATGAGATCCATGGCGGCGCAGGCAATGATGATATCTCAACCGGTGAGGGCGCCGATATCGCCTATGGTGACTTTGGTGATGACCGCATCATCGGGCGGTCCGGCTATGACGAGCTTTATGGCGGGCACGGGGCGGACCATCTTCTGGGCAGCGCCGGCAATGATCAACTATATGGTGATGCGGGCGATGACCTGCTGGAGGGCGGCACGGCGCTGGATACGCTTCATGGCGGCTTCGGCGCGGATCGGCTGTATGGCAATAGCGGGGCCGATACGATTTATGGCGATGCCGGCGAGGATCAGCTCTTTGGGGGCTCCGGCATTGACCGGCTTTTCGGTGGGACCGAGAATGACGTGCTCTATGGCATGGCCGGGTCTGACATCATCAATGGCGACCGCGGTGCGGATCGGCTGTTTGGCGGTTCGGGCAACGACCGGCTGAATGGCGGCGACGGGGATGACCTGCTGCAGGGCAATCAGGGGCTCGACATACTCAATGGGGGTGCGGGCGACGATATTCTGCGTGGCGGAACGCTGGCGGATACATTCGTCTTTGACTTCGGTGACGGACATGACGTGATCGAGGATTTCAACCTTTCGGTCGATACGTTGCTGCTTGATACGAGGCTGGTTGAATTCCTGGCAGATGCGGTGAAGCTGGTCGATGCGCTGTTTATTTCCATGGGAGAGGCGCAGTCATTGACCCTGAACGGCCTGTCGGACGTTGACGATCTGATGGCCCGAACACAGGTGATGGATTTGATGGCCTGACAGATGTTCACGGGCCGCCCGCAAAACGCGCGGCCCGGTTTTGCTCAGCTCATTTCAGCCTTGGCACGTTTCCAAAGGCCCTTGACCACGTCGGAGTCGATCTGCGTGACTTCTTTGGTAATGGAGGTTTTCACCAGCTCGTCAGCGAGGGTGCCCAGATCGAAGTCACCCAGAAACGCGTCGCCCCCGAAGGTTCGCACCTCTATCTTGGCGTTTTCGGTCATGCTGGCGACCAAAAACTCGCCGATGGCCAATCCCAGAAATGCCCCGGCCATGCTGTCCGAGGGGTAATGAACCCCGGCAATGGTACGGTTTGCCGATATTCGCGCAGCCACACGCATCAAGGGGGTCTGCTCCCCTACCAGTTCAACCGCCGGTTTACGATCGGATGTCAGGGCCGACAGGACATAGGCAATCGCAAAGGATTCGGTCGCGTGACCGCTGGGCCAACTGCCATGGCCGGGTGTCTGGATTATTGGCATGACTTTCTGGCTGGTCGTAATTGGCCGCGGGAAATCGAAATGCAGCTTGAAGCGCATCTCGAGAATCGACGCGAGGCGCAGCACTGCATAGAGCAGCTCATTCGTCCGTTTTGTGGCCTCCGGACTCATATAATGCAGAGCGCCGAAGAAGGTCAGAATATCCTGTGTCTGGATATGGATTTCCGCCTGACGGTCGAGCCTGAGATCGGCATAGTTGCGCACAATCGGCAATTGGTCGTCCAAAAAGGCCTGATCGTCGTTTGGCGCCTTCAGCTCCACGATCTTGCGGCCTGTGATCAGATCGGATTTCAGACTGGCCTTATTGGGATCCGACAGATCAATATTGAACATCTGCTGGAGGTCGAAATCGAGGATCTCCGACTGTGGATACCCTTCGAACCGCCGAAACGCTTCCCAACCACCGGGTCGCGCATTCGCTGTGATAGAGCCTTTTCCGTCCCACGCCCGGGCAATCCCGTCGCGTGTTGTGATCAAACCGAAGCCCACATAGTCCGACGTGGCGCCTGAGCTGCCGGACGATCCCGAGGACCCAGAGCTGCCGGATGAGCCTGAGCTGCCGGATGAACCTGAACTTCCCGAGGATCCGGAGCTTCCTGATGAACCTGAACTACCCATAATTTTTCTACCTTTCAAATAATCTTCAACCTAACAAAGTTGCCCTAGGGGCGCAAAAGAGTCTCGGATCGCGCAGGCAATCACAAGATTTCTTTATGATTGTGTATATTTCAGTTAGGATATCTTAACAAGAAAAAGTGTTTTGCTGAGATTCTGTCAACACACGGAGGACGTATCATCGGACTGATCGTGAGCCTTCAGGGACGGTTTTCAATCGTCGACGGGGCTGAGGAAGAGCTGAAGCTCCCTAGCGCCAAGGGCCAGGCCCTGGTCGCGCTGTTATGCTGCAGTCCGGAAATGAAGAGGACGCGTGTGTGGTTGCAGGATATGCTCTGGAGCGACCGGGAGCATGAGCAGGCCTCCGGAAGCCTGAGACAGACCCTTTCTCAGCTGAAAAAGGCCCTTAACGTCGATGGCGATTTGCTCTCAGCGGACCGGAGCTGCGTCTGGCTTGATGAAAGCCGGGTCAAGGTATCCGATGCTGAATGCTCTCCCGATGTTCAGTTTCTCGAAGGGCTGAACGTGCGCGACAAGGCCTTTGGTGCCTGGCTCGACGAGCAGCGCGCCAAACGCAACAGCAAGACGGCGCTTGTGGGTCCGGGTCTCATCTCGGCGCACAAGCCTGTCAATGAAACCTTGTTTCTGTCCACCTTCAGTGGGTCCGATGAGATCGACCATGTCGTGTCGCAGGTGGTTGCCGGGAAGATCGCTCAGAACCTGCGCGAGACGTTGGGCATTGAGGTCCTGATTGATCAACCCGACCAGGAGGCGCGGGTAAGTGGTTTGATGATCAAGGTTGGGGTCGCATCCCGCGATGAAAGCAGGCTGGTTCACTGCCAATGCGCCAAACTGGCGGATGGGCAGATCTTCTGGTCGGGCTCGCGGACCGTATCCTCCCGGGATTTGCTGCCGCAGAGCGATGACAACCTGTCCCAACTGGTCAATGAGGTGACGCTGGCGACATGCACGATGCTCGCGCGGTCCGGCCACAGCGCCGAGACGAAATCATCCATTGCCGTAATCTCCGACGCCGTACGCCAGATCTTTTCGATGGACAGGGAACAACACGCATTGGCCGACAAGGCTCTGGAAGGGGTATCAGAGGGGTCGCTGACCGGCATCGGGCTGTCCTGGCGGGTTATTCTGCGCGTTGTCATGTCGATGGAACGGATGGTGACTGATCCCGACAAGCTGCGCGATGAGATCCTCGAATTCTCGCGTAAGGCCGAGGAAAGCGATCCTCTGAACTCGATCGTGCTGGCTTCCAACGCCTATGCCAGTCTGATGATGTTTGACGACGTGGCGCGTTGCGTGGAACTGGGCGAGAAAAGCACCGAGATCAATGCCTCCAACCCGTTTGGATGGCTTGCCCGGTCGTTTGCAGGTATCCGGTCTGACCGGTTCGAAGAGGCTACGCAATATATGGCGCGTGCCCAGATGCTTGAGAGGATTTCGCCGCATCGCTACTGGTGGGACTGCATGTTCGCGATCAGCGCGACGGCAAACAGCAAATACGCCCTAGCCCTGAACACATTTGAGCGGGTGCATGCACAATCGCCGAATTTCAAACCGCCCCTGCGCTATCTTCTTTCGCTTCATGCTGCGAATGGCGACCACAAGAAAGCCAATGAGGTCCTCGCGAAGCTGCAGGCCGCTGAACCGGATTTCTCGGTCCAACGATTGATCAGTGATGACAAATACCCCGCGCATATCCTGCGTCATACCGGTCTGACCAGCCGCATCTCGACGGATGACCTTAGCTGAGTTCAGCCTCGTCTTGATGGCCCGCGAAGCATCCGCCCGATCACTCGGATCACAAGGCGGTCTCGTCTGATCCAAAGAAGTGCAGATTGTCGGGCTCAAATGACAATCCGACGGTTTGCCCTTCGATATTCGGCATCGCGCCCGAGCTTCGGACGGTCAGAAGCCCAAGCGGACCGCAGTCGATATAGTGGAAGAAATCCGCGCCGAGATACTCGCTGACCTGAACGGTACCATCGCAATGACCGCTGCCCGCCTCTCCGATGCCGATATGTTCCGGGCGTATGCCAAGTTGAACAGCACCGGTCTTCATAGCGGGCGTTGATGTGAACCCGTTATCATCAATGCATGGAATCAGGTTCATTTTCGGGCTGCCGATGAATTGCGCGACAAAGACGTTTTCGGGGCTCTCGTAAAGCTCCCGCGGCGTGCCGACCTGCATGATCAACCCGTCTCTGAGTACCACTATTCGATCCGCAAGCGTCATCGCCTCGACTTGATCATGGGTCACATAAACCATCGTCGTTTGCAGCATCTTGTGTAGCCGGGCAATTTCGAACCGCATGTCAACGCGCAAGGAGGCATCAAGGTTGGACAAAGGCTCATCGAACAGAAAACCCTTGGGCTTGCGCACAATCGCGCGCCCGATGGCGACCCGTTGGCGTTGCCCGCCCGAGAGATCCTTGGGGCGGCGATCCAGATACTCGCCCAGCTTCAGGATATCGGCAGCGTTTCCCACTTTCTCATCAATCTCGGTCTTTGATGCACCGGCGGTCTTCAGGGCAAAGCCCATATTTTCCTCGACGCTCAGATGCGGATAGAGCGCGTATGATTGAAACACCATCGCCAGTTCCCGCTCTGACGGGACTTTGTGGGTCACATCATCTCCGTCCAGCACGATTTGCCCACGGCTTGTTTCCTCAAGCCCCGCGATCATGCGCAGAAGGGTCGATTTCCCGCAGCCCGAGGGACCCACGAAGATGATGAGTTCGCCGTCGCGAATATCGAGATCAATCCCCTTGATCACCTGAATGTCGCCAAACCACTTTTCAACTGCCTTGAGGCTGATGGATCCCATGCCTGAATCTCCTTCGATCGGGCCTATGCTGCGCCGCTGAGTTCTGTTTCATGTTGCCAGGACAACCACACCGCCGCCGTCCAGGAGAAATTCGCACCGACGCATCCCTCACCGGTCAGCGGGTTAAAACATTCCCAGAACCCGGATTTTTCAATGGCGTTGCAAAGCCCATCGCGGACCGCTTGTGCCAGCGCGGCCTCGCCTTGTTCGGCAAGACCGAGGGCGGTCATGTAATTCATCTGGGGCCAAACGGGGCCGCACCAATATCTCTGCGCCTCGAAATCATCGGCGTCGGGATCCCAGCTGGGTAGCATGTAGCCGACCTTGGAGCCGATGCGATGCAGATGCTGGATGGTGCGCGCGCGCTGCTCAGCGGTGCCGGTATCGGCATAAAAGCAAAGCGCGCTGCAATTCGAAAAGCCGCTTGAGAAGGTTTTGGTCCGGATATCGCGCGCCGTGAAGGCGCCCAGATCATCATTCCAAAGGTAATCGGTCGCAGCCTCGCCCTTGGCGATCCATGCGCGGATCTGATCGCAGATGTCCCGGGATTTACCCAGCTTCAAGGCCATTGCCAGAAGATCCTTATCGGCCCGCAAGAGTACAAAATGTATATTCGGGTCAGCCATCAGAAACGGACCCTCATCGGTCAACCGGCGTTGGTCCCAACCCACGCGGTCGCCGAACTGAACAATGGTCAGGTATTTGTCATATTGTTCCTGTGTCGGGCGGAACGCCGGATTGACATGCATGTTGTCCTTGCGCGTATAGGGCTGAAGGTCCGGCGCGACCTCCATCAGGTCCAGCCCGATATTCCATTCCGGACAATTGTCGCGCCCGGTTTCCCAAGGGTGGACCGTTGCAACAATGCCGTCCACGGTTCGGGCCGTGTGATACCATGCATGCCAGGCGAAGATCTGGTCGAAGACCTCGGCGCGACGCTCGGCACCCTGTGGGCCCCTGGTGATCTGACGGACAATACTGGCAAGAACGGGCGGTTGAGACACACCTGTCGATGGAATATTGCCATGCGTTTTGCCCCATCGGGAGGGGCCCGGAAAATAGTCGGGATCGTCGCTGCGGAAAATAATGCTGGGGATCATGCCGTCCGACCACTGGCCTTCGATCAGCGATGTGATCTCGGTCCATGCCCGGTTCATGTCATAGGTGGCAAACCCGAGTGCGACAAAGGCGCTGTCCCAGTTCCATTGATAGGGGTAAAGCCCGGCCGTAGGGATCGTGAACCGACCGCGATCGTTTTTCGCCAGCGTATCGATGGCCTGTTGCTTCAGTGACATGGGTTATCCTTTCACACTGCCAGCCGTCAGACCGGCCACGAGAAAACGTTCGAACCACAAGAACAGGGCCAGCACAGGCACCGTTGCAATTACCGCACCTGCCATCAGATGCTGGCGCGGCACCTCAGAGGATTGCAGCTCATTGATCCCGCGCGAGAGCGTGAACAGATCGACCGAGTCCAGAAACATCAGGGCGAAGAGAAACTCGTTCCATGCGATCATGAACACATAGAGCGCAACCGAGCCCAGCGCAGGCAAAGCCAGCGGGAGAGTGATCTTGCGGATGACGTTCAGCCGCGTCAGCCCGTCCATCAGCCCGGCCTCCTCCAGCTCGGCCGGGATACCGCGAAAATACCCCTGCAACATATACAGCGCGACGGGGATGGTCGTGGCCGGGTAAACCAGCATCAGACCCCAAAGCGTATTGCGCATGCCCAGCTGGCTGAAGATCGCATAGAGCGGGATCACCAGAACGATCATCGGCACCATGTATATCAGCAGGATCGACCGGCTCAGGAAATGCTGCCCGGGAAATTTCAGGCGGGCTACGGCATAGGCACCGGGCACGGCGAAAAACAGCGTGATGAATACCGTTGCGATACTGACAATTGCCGAGTTCAACAGGAAGCTGCCGAAATTATACTGGGTGAACAGCTCGATATAGCTGCGAAACAGTGCTGACGCGCCCTGGCTGAAATTCAGCGAAAAGTCGAGCGGGTTGGACAGCAGCAGCTGTTGGTTCTTGAGGCTCATCATCACCATGATGAAGAAGGGCAAAGCCACGGCAATGGTGAAGAAGATCAGGCCAAATCCCTTGATGAAACGCAGGCAGATGACCTCGATATTGTAGCGGCGCTCGGTCCCGGGACCGAGGTCAAGCGAGGTCAGGTGGATGGATTGGACGGTGGCCGAGGCGATCAGGATCAAAAAGACGATCTGCCCGAAGGCGTAAGATGACATCGGCAGGCCCAGCGGTGCGGCGCCGGATGCTAAGATCAGCACCAATACGAAGGCGAGCCCGGACAATGCGCGCAGTCCAATGCTACGCTTTTGCGCCGCGAAACCTGTCAATACGGCAGCTGTCACAAACCCCGCCACTGCGCCGGCGGTGACTTGCGGCTGAAAGGTTTCGCCTGAGATAAACAGGGCCAGAAGCGTGATCAGGACGGTCCAGATCGCGCCCCAGAGAGTTCCGAACAGGAGGCTGAGATAGAAGATGTTTCCAAAGCGGCTCATGCGTCATCCTCGGGTGAGAATTTGAAGAAGATGATGGAAAACACCAACAAGATCAGGAACACGACCACGGCCACAGCCGCACCCGCCCCGAGGTTGGACACCGCAAAGGCCTGCTCATAGACATTGACCGTCAACGTCCGCGTTCCGGCGGCACCGCCAGTCAGAAGGAAGATGTCGTCGAACTTGTTGAACGTCCAGATGAAGCGCAGCAGGAACAAGACGGCCATGATGCCCATCAGTTGCGGCAGCGAGATGAAGCGGAATTGTTGAAATGGGGTCGCGCCGTCGATCTCCGCCGCCTCATAGATATCCTTGGACATGGATTGCATCCGCGCGAGGATAAAGAGCATGGCCAGCGGAAAATAGCGCCAGATCTCGAAGATGATGACGACCGTAAGTGCGACAGGAAAATCGAAGGACAGACCCAGAAAACTGATCTCGACAGCGCGCTGCCCGAGAAAGCTGATCGGACCGTCGATGACGCCAAGCTGGATCAACAGCGCGTTGAGTGTCCCGCCGGGCCCGGGATCAAGCAGAAGCACCCAGGCCACAGCCACAGCAATAACGGGGGCCACATAGGGCGACAGAAACAGCCCGCGCAGAAAGCTGCGCCCACGGAAGGCCATATTCATCAGCTGGGCCGCAAACAGCCCCATGACAAGCGCGCCGACCGTTCCGGCAATCGTGTAATACATCGATGCCCAAAGGACCTGCCAGAAATCAGAGGCGTTAAAGACCTTGCGGAAGTTATCCAGCGTGAAATCATCGTTGGTCAGGATGTTTTCCGGCACGAAGTCAAAGACGGATTCCGTGTCCTTCACATCCATCGGCGCGTCAATATAGGCCTGCGTCGCGGCGACGCGGAGCATGATGTCTTCGCGTTTTCCGGCCTCGTAATCACCAAGCTCACAGCTCAGGGTTGCACCGTCGAGCACGCAGCGATCATCAAATGACAGAACCTCCAGACCCGCAGGCAGCGTGTCTGTCATCACCACTTCGGCAATATCGCTCTGCCGCGAGGAATTGCGGATCCGGTAGCGGATATCGGCCTCGTCGCCTGCGGCGTCAAGATCGCCCATCAGGCGCTCGTTGACCAGGATCGACGGCGCGCGCAGATCACCGAGTGTCACGGGTTTGAAGCTGATCCACACATTCGCAAACAGAGGGACCAGCACGACCGAGAGAACGATCAGAAATGTGGGCAAAAGCAGCGCATAGGCAAAGCGCATCTCGCGCTTGGCAAGCGGTCCCAGACCCTTGGGCGGTTTTGGCTGATTATCGGGCGTCATGATGTGGTCCACGCAAAAGGGCAAGCGGCGCATATCGCTGCGCCGCTTGCTGTTGGGCCTTACAGATCGAGCGCCTTATGCTCGGCCACGATTTTATCCGCGGCTTCCTGAACTGTCAGATCGCCGTCGGTCATTTCCCGGATCACGCGGCTCATGATTTGTGAGTTCACGATCTTGGAGGCGGTGGCAAGCTGCCCATCGGCAACGCCCCAGCGATCGCCTACGGACAGGCCGGCGACGATGTCATCAATGACAGATTGCGGGTAGATATCGCCAAGCGGCGCGCGGCGGTCGACGCCAACATCGAGACCCGCCCATGTTGCCTCAAAGGAGGTATCACCGGCCTCTGTGCCGCGACGGACCGGGAATTTGCCTTCAGGCGCCTGCGACAACCACTGGCCATAGCCCTCAGACAGGACGTATTCCACAAACTCCTGCGCGACGGCGGTATTGGCATCCGCCGTGATCCCCAGATAGCGCACATCCGCATAGGCTGCGCCATCGGGGTTGCCCGGACCGGAAATGACGGTTGAGAAACCAGTGGATTGAGCCAGTTCCTTGGTCGTTGGATCATCGGAAATGGTCACAGGCGCACTGTCGCGTAGCCCGCCCAGCTCATCGAGGATCGAGGGCGACCAGATCACCATCGCGGCCTTCCCATCGAGATAGAGCTCGCGCGATTGCGACCAGAACAGATCACCTTCGGGCGAATTTGCGACGAGACCTTTATACAGCTCCAGAAGCTCGACGAGATGCGTGGTGTCCTCATTGATCGACCCGTCGGCATTGACCGGCGAGTAACCGGTCGCGAGCGACAGATGCTCGATCAGCTGCATCATATAGCCTTCGTCGATCTTCGTCGCGGCGACAAAACCATACATCTCAGGCGGGTTATGCAGCGCAGCCATGGCGGCATTCATGGCCTCAAAGCTTGTCGGGGCGGCAAGACCTGCCTCTTCAAAAAGGTCGGCGCGGTAGACAACCAGCTGGGTCCAGCCATCGGTCGGCACGGCGACAATCTCGCCGTCGGACATGGCCATGGAGACGGGTCCCTCGGCGAAGCTGTCAACGCCAAGGTTATCCATAACCTCGCTGGCAGCACCTGCATCGAGAAGACCGGCTTCGGAATATGGCAGGATGTGGTTGACGGTCAGGTTGATGACGTCGGGCAGATCACCGGCGGCGAAGGCGGCTGTTGCGCGGGTCTGAATGTCGGATTCCTCTACGGGAATGATCTCTACGCTGTGGCCGGTCGCAGCCTCGAACCCGGCAACCATTTCTTCCTGAACGGCCATCCGCTCGGGTTGCACTTCCATGGTCCAAAACCGGATCGTATCGGCATTTACCGCCCCGGCCAGAAATGTTGTCGCCAGCAAACCAGCTATCATATGTTTGGTGCGTTTCATTTTGGTTCCTCCCTTACTGAAACGTTTGATCGAACCTTTGCCTCTGGCGCGGGTCCGTCCGTCTTGCGGCGTACAAGATGCGCCCGCTGCAATTCCTGATGTTTTTTCGGATCAGCTCCATCAATGATCGAAAGCAGCATATCTCCCAACCGGCGTCCAGCATGTGCCTGCGGTTGGGACATGGTCGTAAGCGGTGGATTGGCATGCGCGCCGAAGCTCAGGCCGTCATAACCGATCACCGAAATATCCTCTCCGGGGACAAGTCCGCGCGCCCGGATGGCCGCCATAGCCCCGAAAGCCATGGTGTCAGAGACGCAGACGATTGCCGTAGGCGGATGGGGAAGATCAAGCAGCCCATTCGTGGCGATACGGCCCCCGTCATCACTGAAATCCGCGATTTGGATGAGCTCGGGATCCAATTTGAGCCCATTGGCCCTGATTGCGAACTCGTAGCCGTTCAGCCTGTCTTGCGTGAATTGATATTGAAGCGGCGCGCCCACAAAGGCCACGCGTCTGTGGCCAAACGCAACGAGGTGGTTCACCGAAGTGATAAACGCGTCCTCGCCATCCACATCATACCAGGCGTAGTCACGGCTACTGGCCGTGCGGCCATGGACGACGAAGGGGCATTTGAGATCCTGCATCAACCGGATCCTTGGATCATTCTTGAGGGGCCGCGAGATGACCAGACCGCCGACCCGACCGGACCTTACCAGACGCTCGATCTGGTCCAGCCCATCATCGGAGGATTCCGCATGGGCCACGAGCAGGTCCCAGTTGCGCTTGCTCAGCGCTTCTCCCAAACCTTGCAAAAGCTGCGAGACAAAGGGTTGCGGGATCGAACTGGAATAGCGGGGCATCAGATAGCCGATGGTTTCCGGCGTGCCGATGGAAAGGCGGCGGGCATTTTGGTTGGGGCGATAGCCCAGATCATCCGCCGCGCGCTGTACGCGCTCCCGGGTAGCAGCGCTGATATCCGCATAGCCATTCAACGCTCGACTCACCGTCCCAACGGTAAGATCGAGATGGGCCGCCAAAACCTTCAGACTTACCGGCCTGCCCGACATCGAATCTCCTCCCTGTCGGCACGCTAGTCGAAAGCGGTTTCGAAGATCAATAATAAAATCGAAAGCGGTTTCGTGAAGTCGAGAAACCACGTATCAGAAGGCCCATTGGATTCGTTTGGCTACACTGATAGCGCAGATGCAATGCACAACACCAAGGAGGCCCGAGGCATGAAACGCTCGCAAATCAACGAGATCATCACCAGCGCGGATGAGATGATGCGCTCTTTCGGGTTTGTGATGCCGCCCTTCGCCTATTGGACACCCGAGGAGTTCAAAGCCCGCGAGCAAGACGCGCAAAACGTCATCAACGCGCGTTGCGGCTGGGATGTGACCGATTACGGAGCTGGAAAATACGACGAGATGGGGCTGTTTTTGTTCACCCTGCGCAATGGTCGCCTGGCCGATCTGCAGCGCGGTGGCGGTATGTGCTACGCGGAAAAACTGCTGATCTCAAAGCGTGATCAGCTCAGTCCGATGCACACGCATGTTCTCAAGGCCGAAGACATCATCAACCGCGGTGGCGCAACGCTGGTTGTCGAACTGTTTGGATCCGACGATCAAGGGGGCTTTGCTCAGGACAAGGGCGGCACGGTCTATTGCGACGGGATCCGGCGTGCCTTTGCCCCGGGCGAGAAGCTGCAACTCGCACCCGGTGAAAGCGTGACCCTCATGCCGGGCGACTGGCATGCCTTCTGGGGAGAAGGCGGCGACGTGCTGATCGGCGAGGTGTCCACAGTTAACGATGACGAGACGGATAACATCTTCCGCGAACCGATCGGGCGGTTTGCAAATGTCGAAGAAGACGTCGCACCCAAACACCTGCTGGTAAGCGACTACGACACCTGGCTCGGCGGGGGCGCTTGACCAAAATGCGCAAGATAAGAGCTATCGTCTAACGTCTCTGAAATGACTGACCTCACGCAGGCTCGGACGGGCAAGATAAGCCCCTCGACACTTTGATACTTTTTGTGCCGTAATTCTTTTGTTCATATCCTTCCAATAGCACCGGAATCGCACAAGGGCGTGAAACTTGGAGGTTCCGATGCGCATCGCGCAGTTCTTTAATGTCTTGCTGGGGCTCATTGCCGTACTCGTCATTATTGCGGTCAGCAACGCAATCGAGAAAAATGTCAGAGCCTATTTTGAGGTGCAAGCCCTCGCAGATCTTGCCGAGGTGCGCACCGCCTGGTCGAACGGCACGGTTGCCCTGTCGCTGGAGCGTAGCGTGACCCAGATTGCGCTGGATATCGACGAATCCGTTCCGCAGGCCTTTCGCGATATCATCGATGAGCAACGGCAAATGTCGGACGCGTTTCTTGATGAAACCCTTCGGACACTCTCGCAGGAATTCATGGATCTCAACGGCGCTCCCAGTTTTGCGGTCGATGCCCCGCGACTGAGGCAAGAAATCGAGGATCTGAGGCAAGAAGTTGACGGGATGCTTGCCACAACGAAGCAGCAAAGAAACGCCACGCGTGCTGGTGCAATTCCAGACGAATTGAAGAGCAGGATTTCGCGCCTTCAGGGGCTGGCCGATCGGCTTCGGATCAATAGTTCGGCGAAATCTGACGACTCAGAGTCGATTGAAGCGCTGCAGCAGCTTTCTTGGGTTATTCGCGAATATGGTGGCCGCGCGCGAACCTATTTTGCGATGGCGACACTGGCCTCGAAACCCTTGCCCGAAGGCGCCGCGATGGCGATCAAGCTCGACTCCGCGCAGGCGCTTGCTGCCTGGGAGGCCATCCAGGACATATTGCTTTCCACCGCACTTGATCCAGAGCTTGGCAGGGAAATACGTGAAACGGGGCGGGTGTATTTTGACGAATATGTCCCTTTGGGGGCCCGGATCCTGGCCGCATCTGCGGCTGCAGAAGGCACGGATGCAGTGTCCTATCCCATTCGCTTTGAAGAGTTCTTCGAGCAGTCCAGCGCTGCCTTGGCGGGCTTTGAAGAGCTTGTCCAATCAGCTGGAAGCTACTCCACACAGTATTGGAACGAACGTCGCGAAACGGCAACCTGGAATCTTGGTTTCAAGATCTTTGGCCTCGGCTCCATCCTGGTGGGTCTGCTCATCATAAAGAAAATCATCGATACCCTTGTGATCCGGCGGCTCGAAGCAGCGACCGAGGCGCTGGCGCTTGTCTCGTCGGGGGATCTTGACCAGACGATGGACATTGGAAAATACGATCTCGCAGAAATTCTTGCCCTCAACAACAGCCTGCTTGATCTCCGAGGCAGGCTGCTTGAGGCCCGCAAAAGCGATCAGGCACGCATGGAACTGCAGGAGCACCAGCAAAAAGTGGTCGATGCGCTTTCCGGTGGTCTTGCACGGCTGGCAGAGGGCGATCTGTCCTGCCGCATTGAGGACCCGTTCGATGGCAGCTACGAGGGTCTGAGGCAGGATTTCAATCGTTCTTGTGAGCAGCTTGATTCCCTGATCGGCGATGTTGTCGCCAATGCACGGACAATAAGCGAACAAGCGAGCAGTCTTTCGGTCTCTTCGCAAGAGCTGAGAGGGCAGACCAACGAACAGGCCGAAAAGGCCATGCGCACCGTCGCGGCGGTTGAAACCATTGCCAAATCGATCCAGCTTACCGCGCAAATGACATTTGAGACGGACACCTATGTCGCAACCGCGCGTGAGGGCGCAGAGGTCGGTGGCGAGGTGGTCAAGCAAGCCATCGGCGCAATGGATGAAATCAAGCGATCATCCGATCAGATCGCGCAGACCGTCCGTCTGATCGAGGATATCGCATTCCAGACCAACCTGTTGGCGTTGAATGCCAGCGTCGAAGCCGCGCGCGCAGGTGAAACCGGGCGCGGCTTTGCGGTGGTTGCCTCCGAAGTCAGAGCCCTGGCCCAAAAAGCGAGCGATGCAGCAAAGGAGATCAAGGAAATGATCTCCAGGAGTACGGTCAACGTTGAACGCGGCGTCGAGCTCGTTGATGGAACCGGCGAGGCGCTGTCTGACATCGTGGACAGGGTTTCAAGCATCAGCGATCTGATATCGGCAATCTCAAAGGCCGCCGGTGAGCAATCCAAGGAATTAACGGGCGTTACGCAAACGGTCACCAGCCTCGAAAGCTCAGCAAAACAAACCGTGCGCACTTCAGAACACTCTGACCAAAGTTGCTCGGGACTGAATGATCAGGCCACCGATCTGCGTCGTCTGGCAGGCAGGTTCAAGATTACCGAAGGGGCAGACATGCGCAGCGCCGCTCACCAAGCTAACACGAGCCGAGCCGCCTAAAGCGCCATGCGAAAAAGCCTTAATCAGCTCTAGGCGGCGTCTTCATTTAGGGGATTCCTATTTGGTGTAAGTTCTGATTCA
>CAYGUB010000002.1:0-47898 GCA_964352845.1 uncultured Rhodobacterales bacterium
GATCTGGCGCAGCTGATCTACGACCTCAAACAGATCAACCCGCGCTGCAAAGTGACCGTGAAGCTGGTCGCAAGCTCGGGCGTCGGCACAATCGCCGCCGGGGTCGCAAAGGCCAAGGCGGATGTGATCCTGATTTCCGGTCATAATGGTGGCACCGGCGCCTCGCCCGCGACCTCGATCAAATATGCGGGCCTCCCATGGGAGATGGGCCTGACCGAGGCGCATCAGGTGCTTGCCATGAACAATCTGCGTGACCGGGTGACGCTGCGCACCGATGGCGGTTTGCGCACCGGGCGCGACATCGTCATGGCCGCGATGATGGGCGCCGAGGAATACGGTATCGGTACTGCGGCCCTGATTGCCATGGGCTGCATCATGGTGCGCCAGTGCCAGTCCAACACCTGCCCCGTCGGCGTCTGCACGCAGGACGAGGCATTGCGCGACAAGTTCACCGGCAGCGCTGACAAGGTGGTCAACCTCATCACCTTCTATGCGCAGGAAGTGCGCGAGATTCTTGCCAGCATCGGTGCGCGCTCCCTCGATGAGGTGATCGGGCGTGCGGATCTTCTGACACAGGTCTCACGTGGGTCGGCGCATCTTGATGATCTCGACCTCAACCCATTGCTCATCAAGGTCGATGGCGCGGATGAGATCGTCTATGACCGGACGCGCGCGCGCACGCCTGTGCCCGATACGCTGGATGCAGAGATCGTCAAGGACGCGCAGCCCTTCTTCAAGGATGGCGAGAAGATGCAGCTATCCTATGCGGTACAAAATACCCATCGGACCATCGGCACCCGCGCCTCAAGCCATATCGTGCAGCGGTTCGGGATGCGCAATGATCTTCAGTCCGACCACCTGACCATCAAGCTGACAGGCTCGGCCGGGCAGTCTCTGGGTGCTTTTGCCGCCAAGGGTCTGAAGCTGGAAGTGTTCGGCGATGCCAATGACTATGTCGGCAAGGGCCTGTCCGGCGGGTTTATCGTGGTCCGGCCTGTTCAGGAAAGCCCACTGGTGGCCGAGGAGAACACAATCATCGGCAACACCGTGCTTTACGGGGCCACGGATGGATATCTGTTTGCTGCCGGTCGCGCGGGTGAGCGGTTTGCGGTGCGCAACTCCGGGGCGCATGTGGTGATCGAAGGCTGCGGCTCCAACGGTTGCGAATATATGACCGGCGGTGTGGCGGTGATCCTTGGCTCGATCGGTGCCAATTTCGGCGCGGGCATGACCGGCGGGATGGGTTATCTCTATGATCCTGACGGGCTGTCAGGTGATCTGATCAATGCCGAGACACTGGTCACCTGCCCCGTTACTGTCGATCACTGGGAGGCTCAACTGAAGGGCCTGATTGAGCAGCACGCAAACGAGACGAGCAGCGTCAAGGCCCGCCGCATCCTGCGTGACTGGGATCTGGAACGCGGTCATTTCGTGCAGGTCTGTCCCAAGGAAATGCTTGCCCACCTGCCCGCACCGCTCAGCCTCGAGGATGAGGCTATTCCGGCGGAATAGAGACTGATCGGGCGGGCGCACATGGCCCGCCTGTCAATTTGTCGGTGCGCAGGCGCCGCCTTTGGCGCAGGTCTCGACCGTGGCAAGCATCTCCTGCGAAGGGCTCTCAAAGGCAGACCAGTAGCACGGGTCTATCTTGAAGGTCAGCGTGTCCTCGGTCTGCACCACAAAGGCCAGATAGTCGATGTCGGGTTTGATCTGCCCGCACCATTGGCCCAGACAGGATAGCTCCACCGCAACATCGGCGACGACCTCATCGGAAAAGCCCTGCCCGGTCAGCAACAGGCCTTCGAACCGGCTGGGCGTCATCGTCTGTTTCACGACTTTGCCGTCGGGTTGTTCGGGCGCAGTCTTGAACTGAAACTGGCCATTGAGGATGACATAACTGTCAGAGGACGCAGCCGCCTTCTGGAATGATTGCGCCGCATCCGGGCGCTGGCAGGACAGCGCGAGCGCCGGTCCCGCCGCAAGCGTCAGGCACAGCGTTGTGAGAATGGGTTTGATCATTTTCCTACCCTAGCAGCGGTTTGAACTCGGCAATGACTTTTTCGTAGGTGCCGCGTTTGAAGGGCACGATATTGCCGATCAGTTCATCCACAGGCATCCACCGCCATTCCGAGAATTCCTGATCATGCAGCGTTATATCGATTTCACGATCCGCGCCGGTGAACCGCATCAGAAACCATTTCTGTTCCTGCCCGCGGTAACGGCCCTTCCAGAGTTTCGGCACCAGATCATGCGGCAGATCATACGGTATCCAATCAGCCGTTTCGCCAATGATAGACACTGATCCCGGCGCGATCCCGGTTTCTTCGGTCAGTTCGCGCAAAGCGGCGTCTCGCGGCGTCTCGCCCGGATCCACACCGCCTTGCGGCATCTGCCAGGCTTTGAGATCGCTGTCGATACGCTGGCCCGCAAAGGCATAGCCTGCGGTGTTTACGATCATCAAGCCAACGCAGGGCCGGTAGGGCAGTCGAGCGATCTCCTCAGGGGTCACTGGCTGGATGGACCAAGCGCACTGAGACCTTTGAGAACGTCCAGCGCATAGGCCAGCTGGTAGTCATCTTCACGCAGCTTGGCGACGGCCTCGGCTTTCTTGCGTTCTTCCTCGAGCAGCTTGCGCTCATCCTCCGAGATATCGTCATTGTTTGACAGCGACCCGCGCAGATCAGCCTCTGACCGGCGGCGGGGTGTCGCGTTTTCGCGCTCCTCTGCCTCGGCCTGATCAGCGGGAACGCGCGGCGGTTGAACAACGATGATATCGGGCGAGACGCCAAGCGCCTGAATGGACCGGCCTGACGGCGTGTAATAGCGCGAGGTCGTCAGCCGCATCGCCCCATCACCGCGCACTGGCACAACAGTTTGCACAGAACCCTTGCCGAAGCTCTTTTCGCCGATGACCACGGCCCGGCGGTGATCCTGCAGCGCGCCTGCGACGATCTCCGAGGCGGAGGCAGAGCCGCCATTGATCAGGATCACGATGGGCTTGCCCTGCGCCAGATCACCGTCGGTTGCGTTATAGCGCTCACTGTCGCGCGGGTTGCGGCCCCGGGTGGAGACGATCTCGCCCTCATTGAGAAACGCGTCGCTCACAGCAATCGCCTGATTGAGCAGCCCGCCCGGATTGTTGCGCAGATCCAGAACAATGCCGTTGATCGCATCTATTCCGCCGGCCTCTTCGATCTGCTCGGCCAGACCGGATTCCAGATTGGGATAGGTTTGCTGGTTGAAGGTAGAGACGCGCAATACCACGCTTTCGCCTTCAGTTCGGGATCGCACAGCGGTCAGTTTGATCGTGTCGCGGATTATGGAGACGTCGAACGGCTCGTCCGCGCCTTCGCGCACCACGGTCAGCACGATTTCGGAGCCGACAGGCCCGCGCATCAGATCGACCGATTCCTCCAAAGACAGGCCAAGGATGCTTTTGCCATCGACGGCGGTGATGATGTCCTCGGGTTCCATCCCCGCTTCGGCCGCAGGGGTGCCATCCATGGGTGTGACGACCTTCACATAGCCCTCTTCCTGTGTGACCTCGATGCCAAGCCCGCCGAACTCGCCGCTGGTTTGCGTGCGCATGTCGTCGAAATCCTTGGGCGGCAGGTAGGAGGAATGCGGGTCGAGTGAGGTCAGCATGCCGTTGATTGCCGCCTCGATCAGCTCGGCCTCATCGACCTCCTCGACATATTGGCTGCGGATCCGCTCGAAGATATCGCCAAACAGATCAAGCTGCTCATAGACGGATCCCTTCTTGTCGGCCTCTTGTGCGATGAGTGGACCTGCCACCTGGGTGGTGATCAATACGCCCGCGCTTGTGCCGAGCAATGCGGCCAGCATAAATTTCTTCATCGTCACTCTATTCCTTTTTCCAAGCGAACCAGTTTTCAGGGTCCAAAGCAGTGTCGCCGTTTCTAAGCTCAATATAAAGCGTCTCTTGCCGATTGCCGCTACCGTCATGTGTCGCAGCGTTCAAAAAACTGTCAGCATCGGGCACGGTTCCGCCCATATTCCCCACAGGCGTGCCTGCCGACAGCACCTGCCCGGCATCCGCATGCAGGCGCGCCAGCCCGGCGAGAATCAGTAAAAAGCCGGGGGCGGGCTCCAGAATGACAGTGTTTCCGTAATCCAGAAGCGGGCCCGCATAGCGTATGGTGGCGTCCACCGGCGTGATCACGACGGCCTCTTGCGGGGCGGAGAGGATCACACCGGGCCGGGCAATCCCGGCAGCATCCGGCGTGTTGGCCGCGTGCAGGACCTGTCCTGTGACCGGGCTGGGAAGGCGTCCCTTGCTCTGCTCAAAGCCGGGCGCGGGGGCCACAGCGCCGATATTGATGCGGGCAAGCTGCGAGATGAAATCGCCCAGCGTCTCGCTGGCGCGGATCAGATTGCGCATCCGAACGGGGTCCGCATTGAAGCTGCGCGGCAAGGCAACCCGGCTGGAAATGGCATCGGCAAGCTCTGTGCGGGCTCGCTGTGCCTCGCTCAGCGCCTCGCTTAGTGCGGTGTTGGCCTCTTGCTGAAGCTGGCGTATCTCCTCCAGATCGGTCAGTTGCTGTTTCAGCGCCTCCGTCTCGGAATCAATCTGCCGGGCCACATCCTCCACCATCATCGCAGCGCGCACCGTATTGGTGGGCCCGGAGGGATGCAGCAGCACGGTAGGCACCGGATTGCGCCCCATGTTTTGAAGGATCACCATCAGCCGGGTCAGCTTGCTTTGGCTGGCCGCGAACTCCGTCTCGATCTCGCGGGCGCGCAGGATAGATTGCCGCAAGCCACTGCGCAGCGACTCCAGCCCGGCCTCATAGGCGCGGACCGTCTTGGTCAAGGCCGAGACGCGGTCGGCGGTGCGGCTGGCTTCCTGTAGCGATATCGCCGCTTGGTCCAGCATGCTCTGGGCGTTCCGGGCAAGCTCTACCGGGCTGTTCTGAGCCCATAGGGGCCCGGTCACCCCGATCAAAGCTGCCGCGAAACAGACCCTGATCATGCGGATTTTCCGATCAGGCTGCTCCCGGTCATCTCTGGTGGCTGCGGCAGGCCCATCAGCTCCAGCAGACTGGGCGCCAGATCAGCAAGCCTGCCATCGCGCAAGGTGGCGCCTTGAGGCCCGCCAATCAGGATCACTGGCACCGGGTTGAGCGTGTGCGCCGTATGGGGCCCTCCGGTCTCGGGGTCGAACATGGTCTCGCAATTGCCATGATCAGCGGTGACAATCATCGCGCCGCCTGCTTTTTGCAATGCCTCAACGGCGCGGGCCAGCCCCTGATCCACGGCACTGCAGGCGGCCTTTGCGGCCTCAAGATCACCGGTATGGCCGACCATATCGGGGTTGGCGTAATTGACCACGATCAGATCATATCCCGCCCCAATCGCCTCCACGAGCCGATCTGTCACCTCGCCCGCCGACATTTCCGGCTGCAGGTCATAAGTCGCCACATTGGGGCTTTTGGGCATGGTGCGGTCTTCGCCCTGCTCGGGCGTCTCGACCCCGCCATTGAGAAAGAAGGTCACATGCGGGTATTTCTCTGTCTCGGCCACGCGAAACTGCCGCAGGCCCTGTTTCGCGACCCAGGCGCCCAGCGTATTGTTGATCTTTTGCTTCGGATAGGCGGTGGTCATATAGGCGTTGTGATCGGTCGAATAGTCTACCATGCCCAAAAGCGCGGAGAGCTTGGGCCGCTTGCCCGTGTCGAACCCGCTGAAATCGGGATCACCAATCGCGGCAAGGATCTCGCGCGCACGGTCAGCGCGGAAATTGAGGCAGAAGACCCCGTCTCCGTCCTTCACACCCGTGCCATTGATCACGCGCGGTTCGATAAACTCATCGGTCTGGCCCGCCTCATGGGCCTTGCGCACGGCCTCCAGCGCGGTTCCGGCGCGCGGGGCATCAGCGTGGATCATCGCCTTGAAAGCCTGCTCTACCCGATCCCAGCGATTGTCGCGATCCATGGCAAAGTAGCGCCCACAAACAGTGTCTATTCGGGCGTTATCGGGCAGTTCGTCCTCCAGCTGCTTCACAAAGCCTTCGGCGGAGGAGGGTGCAACATCACGCCCATCGGTGATCGCGTGGATCGAGACCTCCAGCCCGTGATCGGTCAGAAGCCTGGCTGCGGCGATAATATGGCTCAGATGCCCGTGAACCCCCCCATCAGAGGCCACACCGATCAGATGCGCCCGTGCGCCGGCTTCCTTCACTGTCTTGGCGAAATCGAGCATCGCGCTGTTTTTAAAGAAGCTGCCATCCTCGATCGCCAGGTCAATCTGCCCCAGATCCATCGCCACTACACGACCCGCGCCGATATTTGTATGCCCGACCTCTGAATTGCCCATCTGCCCGCGCGGCAGGCCTGCATCGGGCCCGTGGGTGATCAGCGTGGCATTCGGGTGCTCCGCCATGAGGCTGTCGAAACAGGGCGTCTCAGCCAGAACGGGGGCATTGCCCTCACGCGTGTCCGACAGGCCCCAACCATCAAGGATGCACAAAACGACCGGTTTGGACATGAGCAGGAGCGCCTCACTGTTGCGTGAACCCCACTCTTAACCAGCGACAGCACCTGCTTCAAGCGCCATGAAATTCCCCCCGTGTCCTTGCCAGAGAAATCGGGTAAGCATCGCGCCGAACCGATACATGAGGCGTGGATTGGCCAAGACGGCACGGATAACTGGCGCGACAGGGCATCAGGCAAGCTGTTGGATGTGTCGCGACAGGCCGATCTCGGCTGGACAGCATGTGTCGTATTATTGCAAGGACTCCGTCAAACTTATGCCTGGATTGTGGGGCAAGAAGACGCCCTTCGTGGGCGTTGAAAAGTAGAGGGCAGATTTTGTCAAAGACACTGATTTATCCGGTTTTGCTATGTGGCGGCTCCGGCTCGCGATTATGGCCTCTTTCGCGCAAGAGCTATCCGAAGCAATTCGTCAAGCTTGTGGGTGAAGAGAGTCTGTTTCAGGCCTCTGCCAGACGGCTTTCCGGATCAGCCTATGCCAAGCCTATTGTGGTGACAGGGGCCGATTACCGCTTTATCGTCACCGAACAACTGAACGCGATTGACCTGCCCGCCAGCTCTATTCTGATTGAGCCGGAAGGACGCAACACAGCGCCTGCGGTTCTTGCCGCGGCCTTGCATCTGCGCAATACCGACCCCGAAGCGTTGATGCTGATCTCGCCCTCCGACCATGTGATCCCCGATAGCGAAGGGTTCCAGCGTGCGGTGGAACTTGCCGTCCCTGCTGCAAAGGCGGGGCGTCTTGTGACCTTCGGTATCTCGCCCACGCGGCCAGAGACAGGCTATGGATATCTCGAACTTGACCGCGAAGAGACCGGCGATGTGATCTCGCTACTGCGGTTTGTCGAAAAGCCCGACGCCGTGCGCGCGCAGGAAATGCTCAATCAGGGCGGGTTTCTGTGGAATGCGGGCATTTTCCTGTTCTCGGTCAATGCAATCCTTGCGGCTTTCGAATGCCACGCCCCCGCAATGGTCCCCGCTGTCACAGAGGCGCTGGATGGCGGGCGTCAGGATCTGAGCTTTCTCAAAATCGACGGAGCCGCCTGGGCCAAGGCAGAGAACACCTCAATCGATTATGCGGTGATGGAAAAGGCCGATAACCTGGCTGTGGTGCCGTTATCGCTGAAGTGGTCGGACCTTGGTGACTGGGATTCCGTCTGGCGCGAAGGCGGTGCCGGAGATGACGGGGTGATCCTGTCAGGCGACGCTCTGGCGCTCGATTGCTCCGACACCCTGCTGCGCGCAGAGGCAGATGGCCAGAAGATCGTGGGGCTTGGGCTGAATGATGTCATCGCAATCGCGATGCCGGATGCGGTGCTGGTCGCTGACCGCTCCCGCGCGCAGGACGTCAAGAATGTCGTGACAGTGCTGAAGACGGAGAACGCGCCACAGGCCGAAACCCTGCCGCGCGACTACCGGCCCTGGGGCTGGTTTGAAAACCTCGCCACCGGCGGCCGCTGGCAGGTCAAGCGGATCGTCGTCAATCCTGGTGGACGTTTGTCGCTGCAAAGCCATGAGCACCGCTCAGAGCATTGGATCGTGGTCCAAGGCATGGCGAAAGTCACCATTGGCACCGATATTCGCATGATCGGCGAAAACCAGTCTGTCTATGTCCCCAAGGGGTCTCAGCACCGGCTTGAGAATGAGGGCGATGACGTGATGATCCTGATCGAGGTCCAGACCGGCACGTATTTCGGCGAGGATGACATCACCCGCTATGAAGACGCCTATGCGCGTGAATAGAGTCTATAGCGTCTGACGAAATACCTGAAACATCCCGCATCAGGTAACATGCCCGAAATCTTCGATTTCAGGCAGTGTTAGGTGATTAAGGCTTTTCGCATGACGCCCTAGTCAAAGCGCGATTGGTTGAGGATCACGCCAAGACAGGTGGTCTGCTCGGTGATCAGTCTCTCGGCCTTGTCGACCTCGTCAATCGTGCTGTAATCGGCCCGCGCCACAAGCAGGGCCGCGTCGACGCAATCCAGCGCCGCCAGCGTATCATCGACGTTGAGCAAAGGCGGCAGATCGAACAGCATGATGTCGGGGTTGAAATCCTCCTGCACATCATTGAGCAGATCCCGCGCGCGCTTGGAAGCCAGCAATTCCGCAGGCGCGTCGGACGGGGTCGCGTTCAGGCTGAGCGCGAGGTTCTTGCCGACCCGCAATGTAGTGACCTCGAAATTCCGTCTGGTATGCAGCAGGGCGGAAAAGCGCGGGCCCTCATCGGCCAGATCGAAATGGTGGATCAGGGACGGTTTGCGCAGATCGAAGTCAAATAACATCACCTTCAGATCGCTTTGCCGCGCCATGGACAGGGCGAGATTGGCGGCAACTGTCGATGTGCCGCAACCCGGCCCCGGCGAGGTGATGGCAAGTCTGCGCAGCCCGCTCTGGCGCATCACCCTCAGACAGCGTGTCCGCAACCGGTTGATGTGGACTGCCTTGGGGTCCGATGCGTCCGCAATCAGATTGTTCAGCCGCAGGTTTTGCGTGTTGAGCGTGATCTCGGTCAGCCGGTTCCATACATTCCCGGGTGTTTCGATCTCTTCGATGACGGGATCACCCGATGCCTGAAATTTGCCCCGGACGCGTTTGCGGGCAGCCTGGACCAGCTCCAGTGGGGATTCGATTTGCTCCATCGGGACCCCTATCCCCGTGCCGCGTGCGGCCGCAGGTTGGGTAATGTGCCAAATGCGGTAATGCCGAGACTGGTTTGCAGCATGTCAGCGCGCCGGATCGTCCGATCGAGCCGGTTGAGGATCACAATGGACATGGTGGCGATGAAGATCGACAGGGCGGTGCCCACCAGCAGGAACAGCCGCCGCCTTTTGGTGGAGGACAATACCGGTTGCACGGCCTGTTCGATCAGCGTGAGCCGATCGCCTTGCTTGTATTCCCGCTCCTGCGCGGCAAGCTCTGCCGCAGCAAGTTGATCGCGCGCGGATGTGTAGCGCGTCTCCGCAAGGCGGCGCTCCCTGTTTAGCGTATCCAGTTCAACGGCTGTGGCGGGCACTTTTGCGATCAGCGCGCGGGTTTCGGCCAGCTCCGCGCGCAGACTGTCGCGCAATGTCGCGTGATCTGCAGGGGATGGCAGCCGCGCGCGGGTCTCGACCGTGGCGCGGGCCAGTTCGATCTTTGCGTTCAGCATCCTGAGGTAAGGATGGGTTGGCGAAAACAGCGCCTGCGCCGCGTTCCATTCTTCGCGCAGCTGCGCCAAGGCACGTTCATCGCTGGTCTCCTGGAGCCGAGGCGTAAAGGCGGACGTCTCGCGCAACTGATCCTCCAGCCGCGATTGCCGATCCAGATGGCGGTCAAGAACATCGGGCAGGCTGTCTGCATTCTCGGTCTTGAACCGTGACAGCGCCTCTGTCTTGAGGCTCAGAACCCTGCGGGCATCTGCAACCTCGTCGCGGTAGAAAAGCAATCGCTGTTCGGTCGTTTCGCTTTGCTGGGCGATATTGTCTGCCAGCATCTGGCCGGCAAGCGCATTTGCGATATCGCGCACAGTCTGTGGATCACTGCCTGAATAGGTCACGGAAATCAGGGTGGCACGGTCCCGCCCGGACTTGGTCTGTACACGAATCTGATTGCGAAACGACGAAATAGAGCCTGAATAGTCGGGCCGGATCAGCCCATGCGTCACTGCGATCTCGCGCAGGGTATGGTCTGTCATCAACCGCTGCTCAATGATCTGTGCCTGCGCCGCCTCGGCGCTTTGACGGGTCAGCGGAGAGACCTTGCCAGACAGGTCCGATGATTGCAGTAATAACCGCGCCGTTGCCGTATAGCGATCCGGCATGCGTTCAACAAGCATCATGGTAATGCCCACGACCGCCCCGAGAATCGAGAGAAAAACCGGCAAGCGGCGCAGGATTGACCATCTGAGGTAGTCGCGTTTGCGTGGTGCGATGAATGCCAAATCTCAATCCTTTTGAACGGGTCACGCTTTGCGATCAAATACCGGATTGGTTAAATCCTGCTTAAATTCTGCGGTGTCGGACATCGGCTATAGATTGGCCGCAGATTTCGGCTTGTCGGCGGGGCGGCTATGCGGCGGGATTGAACCGATGCTGATCTGTCTTGCGCGTCGAGCATCCAGAGCCCCGCGCCAAACAGGAAGAACACGTAGGAATAAACCGAGGTCCAGACATGCACTGTTGCCAGCGTCAAGCTGAGACCCGTGAAGCCGATGATCCATGCCTTGCGCAGACGTGCGGTCTCTGCCGCCTGTGAACGGGCACCGCAGATGATGGAGATAAGCCCCAACAGATAACCGCCCATCAGCAGGAGAAAGGCCGGAATCCCGTATTTTACAGCGATATAGAGCCAGAAATTATCCATACTGGCAGATCGCATGAAGCTGGGGCGCTCCCAGCCATTATTGCCGACGCCGAAGATCGGATTGGCCCAGAGATTGTAGATGCCCCACTCGAAGATCATGCTGCGCCAATAGGCATTATGCGCCGAGAAGGTCGCGTAGCTGAGAAAGACCCGGAATGCGCCGCGCTCGGCCGTCATCTCAATGATAAGATAGAGCAGGCAGGACAGGCCCGCGAGCCAGAGCCATTTGCGCGAGACGGTCGCGAAGGCCCAGGCCCAGAGGATCAGGCCGATCTGGATGGTGAGCGAGAGAAGGGCGCCGCTGGACAGTGACAGGAAACAGGCCAGGCAGATCAGTGAGAGGATCGCGAGGCGCCGTGTCCGCGTCTGGTCCGAGGTGAGGTAGAACAGAGCCGCCGCGGTCGAGCAAAACAACCCGTAATGGATTGGATGAGCGAAGACCGCCTGCGCACGATCAAGGCCAAGCCGCGATGGCATCTCGATGATCGGATCGGCCGTGATGCCGGGCAACAGGTTGAGAAGCTCGCTTAGATAGAGCCTGCCTGACAGGCTCTCGCCAAGGGCGAGCGGGAGGGTGACCAATACCAAAGCGGTGATCGTCGTGATGAGTCTCCGAAAGGCCTCTGCCGAGGTCACATAAGCGCGCGCAATGAGGTAGCCGCCGATAAAATCCGCGCTGACCGACCCCGCGCGCTGGGCCCCTGCCTGCGGGGCCACCTGCATGATGGACACCCAGATCCAGAAAACATGGAGCGCAAACATCAGGTCAATGGCTCGTCGTGTCAGATTTCGGTCACGCAGGATGATCGGCAGGACAACCGGGATCATCACCAGCAGGTAGGCGCGCAGCCCGGTCATCTGCAGCGGGCCAATATGAAACCGGATCGGCAGGGCGGCAAGCACAAGAAAGGCGATCACCGGAAGCGGTGTGGCACGCCGGTTTACTGTGCTTGCTGCAAGTTGGTTCATACCCCTTGCATGGGGTGGATACGGTTAGCGCCGCGTTAAGGGCTGCCGGAGATTTTTTGTACATCGGTTTAGACAAATTTTACAAAAAACGCTGTAGGCATGGGGTCAGTGCGATGGTCATTGAGGAAACTTTGACCAGAGCACCGATGGTAACCGAAGCTTTTCCGGCAAACGGGCTGGGGCCAAAAAGGCTTGCTGCACCAGAAAGGTGCCTCCACTTATCTGTTTTGGTTAAATGTCTGAATCGGTTGAGCCGCGCCCTGAACGGGGCGCGGCACCGGAATGAGAAGGTTTGTTTCATGTTTGTCGATTCCCGCGAAAGCCAGCTTCACGTCAAAACTGCAGCCGCCTCACTTGGTCTGGAAAGGCAAGGCGTTGGCACGCAGCTTGCCAAATCCCACAAGCGCGGATTAAGACGATTTCTCATGGTGAGACGCATTCTGGTAGAGATGAAGCGGCGGCTCTTCACCTGGGGTTTCGGCATGGATATCGACAAGACGGCCGAGTTTTCTCTGTCGGCCCGGCTGGATCTGACTTTCCCTATTGGCGTGCATCTGGGGCGTAATTCCTATGTTGCGTTCGACGCGGTTGTGTTGACGCATGACCGGACCCGTGGGCTCTATCTGCATACCTGGGTCGGGGAGAAGTGTTTTATAGGGGCACGCAGCATTCTGATGCCGGGTATCTCTGTGGGCGAGGGCTCTATTGTTGGTGCCGGGTCCGTTGTGACCAAGGATGTCCCACCGTATTCGATGGTGGTGGGAAATCCGGCCCGGGTCGTGGCCTCTAACATTGATGTTCGCGATTACGGCCGTCTGGCCAGCGCCGATGCGCAGGAGAGTGCCCTCGCCAGTCACGGGCTGACCTGAGATCAGCCCGCACTGAGTTTGCGGATTTCGGCAACATTTTGTGGTGGCATGATAGTCGGGCATCAATGCTAACCCGCCTGTTGATCTCGTGGGTGCAATCATATGAGACCCATGGGACCCGGGCGGGGCGGCGGAGTGGTAACCGCCCGAGCAGCTTTCATTCAAGTGCGTTCCAGAGGTCGCGCAAAATGAAGGTGATAGTCATGATGATCGTTCTGGGACTGGTCCAAGCGACGCAAACCACGCTTGCGGGGGAGATCCCGCAACCGCTTACACAAATCTCGATCAATGATTTCTCTCGTGATAGGGTCTTGTTTGACAGCGGCCATGCCGTTGGCCGCAACAGCGCCCGGATCCCGCTATCGGGGACCGCCACACCGGGCGAGATCATTGAGCTTCGTGTTGTCTCTGATACGGGTGGGCCCGGCCTATGGGAGGCGGTCGCGACAGCCGCCCCGGACGGCATGTGGGACACTGTTCTGGAGCTGCCGCGCGATCCGTCCTGGCTGAGGGCCGAGGTACGGAATGCGTCGGAGCCTGCAACCCGGGCGGCCACGTCCAATCGGTTTGGCATCGGTCATGTGATCGCGATCTGGGGTCAATCGGAGATCGTGCGATTGCGATCCACTGTCTTTGACACGCTCACGCCCGAGCCGCTGCTCAGCGATGATGCTGTCCAGATGATGTGGAGCGATGGTGGCCCGGTGGTTAGACATCTCAACGACGGTGATCCCCATAGCTCTGCCATGGCTGCCATGGCGAATGTCCTGATCGAAGAGCGTCCGGGGGAGAAATTCGCGGTTCTTCTCCATGCGCGCTCTGGCACGGGTTTTGCGGCTTTGGTCGATGATAGTAACCCGGATCGTGATTGGGCGGAGGATGCTGCCCTGCATGAATTCGCCACGGCTGACGGGCAGCAGGTTGGCATGCCTGCGGTTTCCTGGTTCGCCGCGCCGGGAGCTTTGGGGTCGAATTACGACGACGCGCTCTTCCCGCTTTTCACCGGAAAGACCATTGATGGCCAATCGGTGAGCTTCCCTGCGACGCTGAGCTATGGGAATGGCGCATCCATTCAAGCCGATCACTGGTTTGGAGAGCTCTATGACCCGACGCAGACACGCTGGATTGCCTACGGCCCGCATCGCTTCGATATCGCTCAGGACATGCAATCCGCAACGGTGAGGGCTGACGGGCAGACTGACGCCCGGTTGATGCAAAAGCAGGATGCGCGACTTGCCTGGCGTGAGATGGTCGCCAATCCACATGCGGCGGGGTTGTTCTTGCCGATGGGTCCCGAGCCGTTGACCTATCTGAATGGTGTCGCGGACGGTGCCGGTGGGTGGACGGATTTTGCCCATCCCGCTGGCAATGACGATGACGGCGCGCCGCAACTGGCGCGGCTGACGGCCCATGCGATCCTGCAGGCAAGCGGGTTGAGCAGCTGGACACCCCCCAGCTTTGATCAGGCGGAGTGGCAGCCCGATGGCAGCTATGTCGAGATCTGGTCAAGCGCCGGGCCCGTTACCACAATCCGCAAGGCGCGCGGTGAACCGGCGCTTGATGGCAGCTATCCGCATTGGACAGAGGTGCTGGGCTGGCAGATCAACGGACAACCTGCCGAGCGGGCCGAGATCGTTGCGGGCCGGGTCAGGCTCTATCCAAATGAGCCTGTGTTCAACGCGCAGGATATCATCAATTACGGGGAGGGTGGCGCAACAGGCATGATCAAGTTCCCGCAAGACTATGAGGCGCGGACCTATAAGGACCTGCCAATTGTCGATATTGGTGCGGCACGGATCGACGGTATCGCGCTGCGTCCCTTGCCCGACCCCGCCGTTCTGCAAAACACGCTTGTTGCGACGGATAGCGAATTTGCGCTCGGGCTGACGGGGCCGTATTTCTATGATCCCTTTGCAATTGGCGCCGGGTTCTCTCAGTTGCAGTTTCGCATGAATCTGAGCGTGGATCTCAGCCATTCCGGCGCGCGCACGTTGTTGGCTTTGTCGGGCAATTTCATCCGGCTTGAGGTGTTGCCCAGCGGTACAATGCGGATGCTCGTGCGCGACAGTGGCGGCGTGGTGCATCTCAACAATGTCGGGAGCGTCTCCAACGCTGTGACAGCCGGGGTCGATGTGAGCATTGTGGGCGCTATCGATCTGCAGGCAGGCACGGCGCAGTTATGGGTGGGTGAGCAGAACGTGCTGACGCGCAGCTTTACGTCCACCAGCCCGACTTTCCCGTCGAACCGGCGATTGTCCGTGTTTGCGATCAGCAGTGGCTCGGCGCAGGTGGTTGCTGACGTGCGCGCCGTGCGGATCTGGTCTGAGGTGAGTGGCGATGTGTCTGACCCGGCAGCGACCCCGTATAAAGAGATCATCGGGACGGCAGCTGTCGTGAATGCGGATCCGTGGAAGCAGGGGGATGATGCCAGCTGATAGCAATACCAGGCAGAGCAAGAAAAACCCCGGATCAGCGATGCTGTCCGGGGTTTTCATTTACCAAAGAGAGATGATGCTTGAGGCCGTCGTGGCCGTACTTCTGATTTGCTTGACACGGATGGGCAGGATGGTGCCGCCGGGGACTGCCTCAAACGTGGTGATGTCGCCATCTGCCATTTCGACCGAGAGATCACCGCCCTGACCGATAAAGACGGCCCGGCTGACATGCGGCAAATTGGTGCCGTCGCTGGGGGTGACAGAGATCGCCGATCGCGCGGGGGAGATCGGTGTGGTGGGGAAATTGCTGAAATTATCCATGAATTGTCCTGCTATACCTGAAACGGTTTGGTACGGTCAGGCGAGAGCAAAGAGGTCTCGCCCTCGCAGGCCCGCGAGTTGGGTTTTTGCAGTTTGTCATTAATTTAGTCTGATGCCTGCGGGCGCAGCGGCTCAGTTCGCCTGCGCTGTGCGTTCTTCGTAGCCATCGACCCAGCGCTGAATAACGGCCCGCGCAGCTTGCGTGTCCTGATGAGCAACGGCCTCGCGCAGAGACTTCAGGGCGCTCGCGATCTCAAGCTCCGACAGGTTGTCTTCCTCCACGCAGAAAATCTTCTCATGCGAGGTGGTGACCTTGTGGGTCCCGCTTGTAAGCTCTTCATGCATCTTCTCGCCGGGCCGCAAGCCGGTTGTAATGATCTCGATCTCTCCATCAGGATTGTCCGGCGTGCGAACAGTGAACCCGGCGGATTCGATTACCTGCTCGGCCAGCTGGCGGATCATCACGGGCTTGCCCATGTCCAGCACGAAGACCTCTCCGCCCTGCGCCATGCTGCCAGCCGTCAACACAAGCTGCGCTGCCTCCTGCACGGTCATGAAATAGCGGGTCGCGCCCGGATGGGTCAGCGTGACGGGACCCCCGCGCGCGACCTGCTCCTGAAAGAGCGGTACGACCGAGCCCGATGAGCCGAGCACATTGCCAAACCGCACGGTCGAATAGCGCGTGCCGGTAGAACGTGACGCCAGATCCAGCACGATCTGTTCTGCCAGTTGCTTGGAAGCGCCCATGACATTGGTGGGCCGCACCGCCTTGTCCGATGAGATCAGCACAAAACGCCCGACCCCGGCCTCTGCGGCTTTGGTGGCCACGGTCAGGGAGCCGAAGACATTGTTGGCCAGTCCAACCAGCGGATTGCTTTCGACCAGTGGCACATGTTTATAGGCCGCCGCGTGGAGGATGACGTCGGGTTTATGTTGCGCCAGAAGCCGTGCCACCAGATCGCCATCTGTGACAGAGCCAAGGCAAGCGATAAGCCCGACATTGCGCTCACGGGCCTGATCGTGCAGCTCGGCCTCGATGCTGTATAGTGCGAATTCGCTGTGATCGAGCAGCATGAGTTCGGCAGGGTTGCAGGACATGATCTGGCGACACAGCTCCGAGCCGATGGAACCGCCTGCCCCGGTGACAAGCACCTTTTGCCCGGCATATGCGTGGCGCCCGATATCGAGATGGGTGTGCAGGTCATCTCGTCCCAGAAACGCGCCGGGCGATGCGGGCGAGACAGATTTATCCTCGCCAATCAGCTGCGCGAAGGAGGGCACGATATGCACGTCGACACCGCAGGTGGACAGCCTGCGCTCTATCTGGGCGATGATCTTGCGCTCGACAGATGGCATCGCGATGACGACGCGGGCGGGCTTTGTGTCTGCGATGACATGCTCCAGATGTGCGCCCGAGAAAACCGGCAAACCATGCACGATCTGCCCGTTCAGAGCCGCATTATCATCGATAAAACCTATCGGTGCGATTTCTGGATGGGATTTCAGCGCCGAGACCAATTGCAGACCTGTCTTGCCCGCACCATAGATCAAAATGGTCTTCACATCGCTGTTGCGGCGATACAACGCCAAAAGTACCTCGAGCATGGCGACACGAATGCCTGCGCTGACCAGAAAGAAGATGATGCCGAAAGTCGCGTGGAACCGCAGCGGGAAGCCGATCTGGCCAAGACGCGCGAGGCTGATCGATGCAATGGTCATGATGCCCGCGAAGATCAGAACCTTGAACACCGCGCTGCGTTCGAAGGATTTGAGGCGGATGCGGTAAATGCCCAGAAAGGAAGAGGCCGCCGCCGAGACGAGAACCAGCATGATGATCAGCGGCCAAAGCGTTTCGAGTTGGCTGAACGAAAAGCCCCGCCCCTGTTGCAACAGCATGGAACAAAGCATGCAGATCGGCACAAGGGCCATATCCGTCGTCAGGAACACTGCGCGCTTTTCGCGTCTTGTCAGTGACAATATGAGGTTCAACATCGGTACATTAATCCCAGGGACGCGAAGATGTTGTCGAACTCTGCGCTGTTTATTTCATATACAAACGGTATTCCGACGACAATGTAACGTCCCAACTGCGCGCGGGAATACGAAAAATTGCCTATGTGACCCGAATGCGTGTCGGCAAAGTGACTTCAGGCGAATAGCGATTTCAGCGTCTTGCAGAAAATCACCAGGTCAAAACACAGGCTCGCCCGGCGCTGATAGATCAGATCAAGCCGGGCCTTCCTGGGGATGCAGCGGGTTGTGTAGACATGATCGGTCTCTGCGGCATTCCGGGTCTGGCCGAGCAAGGCCTGCTCGCGCTTGTGGAAATGCAGCGTGGCCAGACCGGTCAGCCCGGGGCGAGACCTGAGAACCTGCGCGTAGATTGCAGGGAAGCGGTCGACATATTCAGGCAGCGGTGGACGAGGCCCAACCACGCTGATATCGCCCCGCAGCAGGTTCCACAGCTGCGGGAACTCATCGACCCTGAAGCGGCGTAAAACCGCGCCCAATCTGGTCACACGCGCCGCCTTATCTGCCCCCGTGACCCCCGTCTCAGTGGTGCCATCCGCGCGCATCGTGCGGAATTTGATCAGCTCGAACGGCTCCGAAGGGCTCTTCATACGTTTCGAGATATAGAAGACCGGCCCGTCACGCTGGCACCAGATCAGGATCGCTATCACGGCGATGGCGGGCGCGATGGGGATTAACGCCAGCAGTGCGAAGGCAAGATCGAAACTTCGCTTTTGCCAGGTCATGCCTGCCAGTCCCTCACCAGGACGTCGGGTTGCGAGGCATCCGGGGCGAAGGCGAACAGCGCCCCCAGCCGGTCAGTGTTCAATACGACCGAGCGGATAACCCCCGGCGGGGCGGGCACGGGCGTCCAACTTAGACCAGCAGCCTCCAGAAGCTCGGCCATGAAAACCGGCCTGGGGCAGGCGATGTTGAGGATCTCGGGCAAAACCCTGTTCCCTGCGATCCTCGTGACAAGCATCTCCATGACGGCTGCCAATTGCGCAGGGCTGATATAGCTGCGTTCAGGCGAGCGTCCGTCCGCGAATACATGCAAGCGCCGCACCTCGCGCCCACCCGACAAAAGAGCGTCTGCGCCGACAACATTGCCGATCCGCAGGATGCATTTTGCCGCGGGATGGCGCAGCGCGATTTCTTCGACCCGCTGCTTGACGCGGCCATAGTCGGAAACCGGCTCTAACGTGCTTGTTTCGACACATGGCGCACGGCCATAGACTGCCGCGCTGGAGGCGATCAGGACAGGCTTATTGCCGCTTGCCTCAAGAACACATCGGGTCAAAGTGACGTTATCCTCAAGATCAGCGTGGCTGGCCGGGGTTGAGCCGGCAAGCATGACCAGAATATCGGCGCCCTCGATCGCGGCGCGGGTCGCGTTCGGATCGGCCATTATGTCGAAGAGCGGATCAGCAGGTGGGGTCCGGCCATGCCAGCGGATGTGATGCGCGCTGGCCGCCGGCCAATGCTGGCGCAGCAGCCTGCCCAGCCTGCCGGTCGATCCAAGGACAAGCACCGATGCCATGGCTCAGGCGCGGTGATAGGGCATATTGGCCAGAATACTCGCCGCCCGGTAAAGTTGTTCGCTCAGCATGACACGGGCCAGAAGATGCGGCCAGACCATTTTGCCCAAGGATAGGGTCAGATCTGCACTGTCACGCAGCTCATGCGTCAGACCATCCGCGCCACCGATCAGAAAGCTCGCCTCCTGCTGGCCCTCATCGCGCCAGCGCGCGATCACTTCGGCAAATTCGGGCGAACTCAGGGTCTGTCCCCGCTCGTCCAGAGCGCAGGTGACGCCCGTCTTGGGCAGAGCGCGTCTGATCAGCTCTGCCTCGGCGGCGGAGCCTGCGTTTTTCTTATCCTCAAGGGAGGTCACTGTAGCCGGACCCAGCCCATGCGCCCGGCCTACCTTGTTGAACCGGTCCAGATAATCGTCCACCAGATCACGCTCCGGCCCAGACCGCAGCCTGCCTATCGCGCAGATCTGGATACGCATCAACTCTCAGGGGTTTCGGGGTTTCCCGACAGCCACATCTTCTCCAGCTGGTAGAACTCTCGCACCTCGGGCCGGAAAATATGCACGATCACATCGCCCGTATCGATCAAAACCCAATCGCCCTGTGACTTGCCTTCCACCTTGGCGAGCCGTCCATGGTCTTGCTTGAGCTTGTCGGTCAGTTTGTCGGCCAAAGCCGATACCTGACGGGTCGAGCGGCCAGAGCAGATCACCATATAATCGGCAATCTCGGACCGTCCGTTCAGATCAATCTGAACGATCTCCTCGGCTTTATCGTCATTCAGCGAGGTCAATATCACTGACAAAAGCTCTTCGCTCGTCAGCTGCGGTTTGTCAGCCAGTTCAGCAGACTGAGTCGCCTCGGACGCGACCACATTTTCATGTTGAGACAGTGCTCAAACCTCCTGCAAGTGCCACGTTGCGAGAAGATCACAACGCTATATATTTTCAAACTAACATTGGTTTGTGCAAATCTCAATGCGGCGTCACTGTGCCGTGATCAAAAACTGCGCCAGCCGGGAGGCGATCTGAGCGGGCTTTTCCTCATGCAGCAGATGTCCAGCGTCCTCAATCGGCTCGTATATCGCGTTTTTCATCCGATTTGCGGCATCACGAGAGACCTCGACCGGGACGGCGGCATCGCGCTGACCGGCAAGAAACAGGGTTTCGTTTTCAAGCGCCGCCATCTTGTCGACCAGCCCGTCCAGCGACCATTGCGCCATCATCGCCAGCGTGTGGTCGACATGGGCACGGTCCGAGAACAGAGCCCGGTAGTGATCAAGGCTGACGGCGCTGATCTCGCTGCCGGTCGAGGCGATCAGCCGCCGCGCAGAGCGATCTGATGATGCTGTCTTCGAAAACACCAGCGCGGTCAGCGGGTTCATCGACAACAGCTTCGCCATGACCGGAAAGACCAGTCCCGCCAGACCGTCAAAATTGCCCAATGCGCCGTTGATAGAGACCAATTTTGTGTCTGACAGGGTCTGTTCGGCCAGCGCCATCTGGAACATGATCGCGGCACCGGCCGAGTGGCCTCCGATGCCTTTGGGTGCGATTTCCAATGTCTCAAGAAGCTGGGCCAGATCCTGCGCCATGCTGGGCAGGCTCAACCGGCTGCGGTGGTGGTTTTGTGTAAAACCCTGTCCCGGCAGGTCGATCGCGACGACGGTCATGGTGTTGGCCAGCTCCGGCATGATCTCTCGCCAGGAATGGGTAGATCCGCCGGCGCCGTGGATCAGAAGGACCGCAGGGCCTTCGCCCATGATCTGCACATGCCAGCGGTTTGACCGAGTGTTTATGAAGCGGCTGAACTCTGCATGAGGCCAGTGACCCGTGTGCTCGGCCCAGTTCATGCCAGCATCGCGCCAATCGCTTCACTGACCCGATGCGCATCGGCGCGCGGCAGGGCGAGATAGGGCGCGGACAGATCGGCTGCCAGCACTTCCAGTGACTTTTGTGGCCGCACCCCCGTGTCAATGACCAGCGCTGCGGTCTGGCGCGCCCGGACCAGCCGCGCGATGTCGCGGGCGTCCTGTGTTGCCATGATCCGGTCGGCCGATCCGTCCAGCGCGATATTGGCCCGCCCATCCGTCAGGATCGCGATTGTAGGCGTCAGACCCTTGGACCGGGTCGATTCCGCCAATGTCAGAGCCGCTTTCAGTCCTGAGGCCAGCGGCGTGCCACCGCCCCCAGGCAAGGCAGAGAGCCTGCGTTTGGTCTGGACCAGTGACCGTGTCGGGGGCAGCAAGATATCGGCGCGCGTTCCGCGGAAAGCTATCAGGGCGACGTGATCGCGCCGCGCATAGGCCTCGGCCAGCAGCAGCTCCACAGCGCCCTTGGCCTCGGCCAGCCGGGCCAGCGCGGACGAGCCCGAGGCGTCTACCGCAAAGATCAGCAAGCGGTCGCTGCGTTCCTCAAACCGTTTGAGCCGCAAATCAGAGCTGCGCAGATGTATCTTGCGATCGCCCGCAAATTTCGCCTGCCGCCGCATCACTTGCCAGGGGGCGGCGGCGCGCAGTGTCGCGATCAGGTCCACACGGCTTGCCCCGCCCAGACGCCCGCGTTGCGACGGTTTGGGGCGACCCCGGCGATTGCCTTTCTTGACGTCCCCCGACCCACCACTGCCGCTTGCCTGCCGTGCCGCTTTCATCGCGGCCAGTTTCTCGATCAGCCCTTTGGGCAGATTTGCCTGCACCGCCTCCAGCATCAGGTCCAGCGGCGGGATATTGTCTTTCCTGGCACTGGTCTCTGCCTCGCCCTGCTCGGGCTGAGGCTGCTCGGGCTGGGCCTCGTCCTGCGGCGGCAGGACCGTCACGCGCGGCCCCATAACAAGCGACATCGCCATGGAGAGATGCGACAGCTCTACCAAATCAACCCGCTGTATGGCCGCCAAAGCACGCGCGGCGCGGATTACGAAAAGCGGCGCGCGCAGGCTTGTGATCCCGTAGGACAGGGCAACCGCGTTGATATCGGCGACATGGTCGAGATCAAAACCGACCTTGGGAAGAGCGCGCTGGGCGATCTCTATCCTGTCTGAATCGAGCTGTATCTCGGGGCAATTGGCATGTGTCAGACCCTCAAAATCCAGATGAAAGGCAAGGCGGTCCTGCAAGCCACCGGCAAGCGCCTCATCCTCGATCCCTTCGTCCAACGCGATCAAACAGTGCCCGCGCGCCTCATCGAGAAGCTGCGAGACGCGCGCCGCAAGGCCAGCCTCACACCGCTCTGCCATGCTCAGGAGCAGACAGTTCGCGCCCGCGCTCAGCAGGCCCGTAGTCATAACGCTGTGCCCCTGTTCCAGCGTCGCGGTCAGGTCGAGCCCGCCATAAAGCTGATCGTCACTCATCCCAGGATGCAGCCGCCTCAGCGACAGCCCGGCCAAAGACGGTCCCAGCGCGGCGACAAACCGCTCGCGGGGCGGCCCGACACGCGCGCGCAGCCAGATGCCGCCGAGCCCTTTCGGATCAATGGCCAGAAGCGTTAGGGCCAGCTTGGTCTGGGACCACTCTGATGGCTCGGCGCTCATGCGAGCGTTTCGTCGATGACACGTTGCACCCGCGTGGTCGAGCCCGCCTCATCCAGCGGGTCACGCCGTAACCTATGGCGCAGGGCAGAAGGTGCGACACGACGCAAATGATCCGTCGTCACAGAGCCATCGCCGTCAAAACCCGCCAGCGCGCGCGCAGCCCTGAGCAGGGTCAATTCGCCCCGCAACCCATCTGATCCCAGCGCCACGCAGAGCTTGGCACATTCCTCAAGCATCGCATCGCTTGCCTTTGTCTCCGCCAGACGCGCGCGACCGGCCAGTATCTTCTTGCGCAGTTTCGTATCCTCGCGCCGCCAGCGTTTGAGGAAAGCGGCAGTATCTGTCTCATAGGCATCGCGCCGCTTGATCACTTCGATCCGGTGCTTGATGTCATTGGAAGAGTTCACCTCGACCGACAGCCCGAACCGGTCAAGAAGCTGCGGCCGCAATTCGCCCTCTTCCGGGTTGCCGGAGCCGACAAGGACGAATTTGGCTGGATGCCGGATCGACAGCCCTTCACGCTCTACCAGATTTTCACCCGATACGGCGACATCCAGCAGCAGGTCCACGATGTGATCCTCCAGCAGATTGACCTCGTCGATATAGAGATACCCGCGATGGGCCTTGGCCAGCAGCCCCGGTTCGAACCGCTTTTCGCCCCGTGTCAGAGCCTGTTCAATATCAAGCGCGCCCACAACGCGATCCTCAGTGACCCCCAGCGGCAGATCAACCACCGGGGTCTGTTTCTTGACGATTTTTGTGCCGGTGACCGCGTCAGGGTCCGGGCAATCGGCCAGTATCGCGCTGTTATAGGGGCATCCCTCAACAGCCTCGATCGGCGGCAACAGGGCGGCCAGCGCGCGCACAGCGGTCGACTTGCCGGTGCCACGATCGCCAAAGACCAGCACCCCGCCAATCGTGGGGTCGATGGCTGTCAGAACCATGGCCTGCTTCATCTCTTCCTGACCTACGATGGCCGAGAACGGAAACGGTTGGGTCATATCGTGACCTCCCTTTTAGGTAGTCGTGACAGCGGATCGCGACCCTCCCAAGAGCCGCGGCTGCCCAGAATGGCAAATCTTGCGTAAAGTTCTTCGGAAAACCAGTGCTCCGCCCGGACCGCTTTGATTGCGCGGGCATGCGGACCGTCCAGGCGGGCGAAATTGGCCATGCTCTGGGCATCGGGCCAGATCGAGAAGGTCACCTGATGAAACCAAGGCACCTCGCCCACGCCGATCTTGAACGCGACATTCGGATCATCGCCTATGACAGCGCTGATCGCGGGCACGCGGCGCCAGAATTTCAGGGCGATGGACGGCTTGATGCTGGCGCGGGTCAGCGCAGCCAGCGGGCCTGCCTCTTGAGCCTGAGACACTTCGAAAGGGTGGCTCGCCGACCAGTCGCCCCGGACCGAGGAGGCCTGCAAAAACACCGTCCAGCTTTCCGAGGCCTTCGCCAGATACCGCGCGAAGACCGGCGCGCCGCGCGTCTGCGCCTCTGCCGTGTCGCGATCTGGCCAGGTTGCAAGGATCGCATAGACCGCCGTGTTGGGGATCGGTGTGAAGCCTTCGCCAGATCCGCTGCCGAGCAGTTTCCAGAACCCAATGCCTTCGGTGCGCGGCAGGCTCAGCCGTGCCGCGCCCATCTGCGCAAGGGCCCAGAACCGCGCGCCCGGACCCGCGAATCTGAAAAAGCTGAGGCTTACCGTCTGAATTGCGACTCTCCCGAAGTCATCTGTAAACTAAAGATGACATAATTTCCGACGATTTCAAACGAGAAATGAATAGGCTACGGTTTGAAAGCAGCTGTTGTAAACAAAACTAGACAACGCTAGGCTGATCCTTATGACCAGACTCGATCCCCATTTAGATACGCCGCATGACTTTATTGGAAAACCGGTTGCCGTGGTGATCGGTGCCGGGCTTGGCGGGCTTGCCGCTGCGATGCGGCTGGGCGCGAAAGGCTACCGGGTCGAGGTCGTTGACCGGCTTGATATGCCAGGCGGGCGCGGAAGCTCGATCACCAAGGGCGGGCACCGGTTTGATCTGGGCCCGACAATTGTCACCGTGCCGCAGACCCTGCGGGAGCTTTGGCAGGCCTGTGGGCGCAATTTCGATGATGACATTGATCTGCGCCCGATGGACCCGTTCTATGAGATCCGCTTTCAGGACGGCTCCAGCTTCCGGGCCAATGGCTCGACCGAGGATATGAAGGCGGAGGTCGCACGCCTGTCGCCGACTGATCTGCCGGGCTACGAGAAATTTCTGGTCGATAGCGAAAGGCGCTACCAGTTCGGGTTCGAGGATCTCGGTCGCCGCTCCATGCACAAGCTTTGGGACCTGATAAAGGTCTTGCCGACCTTCGCGATGATGCGGGCGGATCGCTCCGTCTATGCGCATGCTGCCAGCCGGGTGAAGGATGAAAGGTTGCGCATGGCGCTGTCTTTCCACCCGCTGTTTATCGGGGGCGATCCGTTTCATGTGACGTCGATGTATATCCTCGTCAGTCATCTGGAGAAGGAATACGGGGTCCATTACGCGATGGGCGGCGTTGCCGCGATTGCCAGGGCCATGGCCGGTGTGATCGAAGACCAGCAAGGCACCATGACCTTCAATCAGGAGGTCAGCGAGATCCTTGTAAAGGACGACCGCGCCGCAGGCGTGAAGCTGAAATCGGGGCGGATCATCCCGGCTGATATCGTGGTTTCAAACGCTGATGCGGGCCACACCTATCAGCACCTTGTCAAGAAACCACGGCGACGCTGGACGGACCAGCGACTGAAGAAGTCGCGTTGGTCAATGGGGCTGTTTGTCTGGTATTTCGGCACAAAAGGTACATCGAAAAGCTGGTCCGATGTCGGCCACCACACGATTGTCAACGGCCCGCGCTACCGAGGCCTTTTGCGCGATATCTTCCTCAAGCAGCATCTGGCCGATGATATGAGCCTCTATATCCACCGTCCCAGCGTGACCGATCCGTCGGTTGCGCCGCAGGGCGATGACACGTTCTACATCCTCTCGCCGGTGCCGCATCTGGGCGGTGACAACCCGGTCGATTGGGAGGCGGAATGCGAGACCTACCGCAAGAAGGTCGCGGCAGAGGTCGATAAGGTGATGCCCGGCTTTGAGAGCCACATCACCGAAAGCGAGATCTTCACGCCAAATGAGTTTCGCGACCGCTACCTGTCGCCGCTGGGCTCGGGCTTCTCCATCGAGCCGCGCATTTTGCAAAGCGCCTATTTCCGGCCGCATAACGTCTCTGAGGAAATCCCCGGGCTTTATCTGGTCGGGGCGGGCACCCATCCCGGCGCGGGTATGCCCGGTGTGATCTCTTCGGCGGAAGTTCTGGGCAAGCTGGTGCCCGATGCCGTGAAGGTCCCTGCCGAATGATTGCACCTGACGATCTTGCCCATTGCCGCGCCGCGATCAAGACGGGGTCACGCTCCTTCTATGCGGCCTCTCATCTGCTGCCTGCCCGTGTACGTGATCCGGCGCTGGCGCTATATGCGTTTTGCCGTCTGGCGGATGACGCGGTCGATCTGACCTACGAGAAGGCCGCGGCGGTTTTGTCCCTGCGCGACCGGCTTGATCTGGTCTATGCAGGCACCCCGCGCAATGCGCCTGCCGACCGTGCCTTCGCCGCGATGGTGGAGGATCACGAGATGCCGCGCGCCTTGCCCGATGCGCTGCTGGAGGGTCTGGCTTGGGACGCAATGGAGCGGCGCTATCATAGCCTCAGCGATGTGCGCGCCTATTCCGCCCGTGTCGCCGCTGCCGTGGGCGCCATGATGACGGTTTTGATGGGCGTGCGCGATGCTGATGCGCTGGCACGGGCCTGCGACCTCGGCGTGGCGATGCAGCTGACCAATATTGCCCGGGATGTGGGCGAGGATGCCGCCGAAGGCCGGCTTTACCTGCCATGTGATATGATGATCGACGAGGGTCTCGACCCCGATATGTTCCTTGCGGCTCCGAAACTGTCTGCCCCGCTGGAGCGGGTGATCAGCCGTCTGCTGGCAGAGGCGCGGCGGCTCTATCACCGCTCAGAGCCCGGGATTGCGGAGCTTCCTTTGTCCTGCAGGCCCGGCATTTTCGCGGCGCGCCATATCTATGACGGAATCGCAAGACAGGTCCGGCGCGCGAATTTCGACAGTATCAACCAGCGGGCACGCACCAATGGGCGGCAAAAACTGGGTTGGCTTGGCCTGTCTGTGCTGCGCTCCGGCGTGGCGACCGTCATGCCGCGATCGCCCGTGCTGTTTGCCCCACCCCTGCCGGAGGTAGCTTTCCTGGTGGATGCGGCAGCCACTGCGCGCCCGGTTGCGCAGACGCGGGCAGCATCGCTTGTGGAGATGTTTGCACAGCTTGAAACGCGGGATCGCGGGATGCCCGGGCGGGCCACGCGCACGGTGTCAAGAAACTGGGACTTCATCCAAAACTAGGCAGATATATGGACTGGATTCTCTACCTGATCTTTTTCGCGGCTTGCGGCGCTGCCGCTACTACGGGTGCGATGTTTCAGCCCGGCGACTGGTATCGGAGCCTGGACAAACCAAGCTGGACCCCGCCCGACTGGGTGTTTCCCGTGACATGGACAATCCTCTACTTCCTGATGGCCTATACCGGAGCGGTGGTGGCCTCCATGCCGGGCAATGGCATGGCGGTGGCGTTCTGGGCCTTGCAGATCGCGCTCAACACGCTCTGGACGCCGATCTTTTTTGGGCTGCGCAATCTGCGGGCGGGCATGATCGTGATCGTGGCGCTCTGGGCCGCGGTTTTCATGACGATGGTCAGCGCCTGGCAGCTTGATACCAGCGCAGGGCTGGCCTTCGTGCCATATCTTATATGGTGTTCGATTGCTGCGGCGCTGAACTACTCGGTCTGGCGGCGTAACCCCGATGTCGAGCCTATTCGCTAGAACCTGCGCGGCACCTTTACCGCCAGCATCGGCTTGAGCAGCGGGCTTGCGAAGCGTCGCAGGTCCAGCGCTTCATGTATGCCCACGGAACGCGCGCCATGTATTTCAGTCTCGACGGCGGATCGGCAATAGAACGGCGCATCCAGCATGGATTTCACCTGTCTCGGTTTGCTGCCAATATCGGCCCGGGTCTCGCGTCGCACGGCCCAGAGGCTCCGCCTGAGCGGTGCCATGGGCGGGGCAGCCATGGCACTGACACCGCCGCTTTTGTCAAACAGAAGCGACACCGCCAGATCGTCAGAGCCATCCCGTCGTGTCGCATCGTAGAAACAGGCGGTCCCGTCGCGCAGCGGGAACCGGCCCCAGGTCCAGTAGTCGAAATCATCTTCGAGTGCGGAGGTGCCGAAATTCGCGTCGAAATAGCCATGCCCCGACCAGGTCCAGCCGGATTTGTTCAGCGCGACCTCGATCCGGGCATTGGGCGCAAAAGGGCGCCAGATATGCGAGCCGTCATCATGCAGTGGCACCTCGATATCGGTCAGGCCCTCCGGATGCAGGCGGATGGTGCCCCGCACCCGGTCGAAATGCGGCACGGAGCGTTCATCGACTGTGATGGTCAGCGACGTCCCGTCCCACTCAAACGCGCTCGGCCCGACCTCGAACCGGTCCTCCGACAGCTTGAGCGCCCCGGCGTTGCGATCCGTCATGGTCCAGCGCCCGCCGCGCCCATAGGTGGCCACATTGATGCAGCAGTGGTTTTCCGGCGATTTGCGGCCTGACCAGCGATACCAGGGTGAAAAGACCGAGCCTATGAAGCCGATGATCGAGATGGCGCGGCTGCCATCGTCGCTGAGCCCGTCGATATACCACCAGGCGTAGCCGTTTGGCGGGACGTCGATGTTGAAGTTTGGTCCGTAAGTATCGCCTCGGCCGCGTGCTTGCCGGAAAGGGTTGCCATCGGGATGCCGGGGCCCGGATGGACCCCTCCGCCCGCCAGATACAGCCCCGGGATGGATGTACGCGCCCGGGGTCGTCTCATCGCGGAGTTGATGCCCTGTGGGCTGAGGCCGTAGAGCGATCCGTCCGAGGCGGGAAACATCTGGCTGAACCCGTTGGGCGTTGTCAGGCTGCGCGCGTCCGGTTCCGGACTGAAACGTAGCCCCATATCCTTCAGCCGATTGAAAGTCCGTGTCCGACATAGCTCGAACTCCTGTTCTGGGGCAGCACCCTGTGTAGGCGGGCCGTTCATGATGATCTCGAACCGCTCAACCCCGTTGGGCGCCGCACCGCTGTCATTGCGGTCCTGCGCGCAAATATAAAGCGTCGGGTCTTGCGGCATCTGACCTGCGGCCAGATCGTCGAATTCGCGTTTTGGGTTATCTCCGAAAAATACGTTGTGATGGACCAGATCGACCCCGCTGGCCTGCGCGGCAAAGGACCAGACATAGGCCGAAAGCGAACGGTTCTGCACCGCGTCGGGGCGCACGGCGGGTTGGCAGGCAGGGCCAAGCCTGCCCTCGGCCAGCGCCTTGGGATCACCGTTGAACACCAGCCTGGAGGCCGCGATGCGCTCGCCAGTTTCCAGCACGACGGCATGGATCGCACCGTGCTGGAATTCCAGCTTGCGGACATGCGCCCCGGTTTTGATCTGCCCGCCCTTGGCCTTTATAAGACCGGCGAGAACCTGCGCGACCCGGTGCATGCCGCCCGAAACCGTCCAGACGCCCGAGGCCTCTGCATGCCAGATCAGCCCCAGCAGCGCCGGAGTGTGATAGGGCGAGCCGCCCACATAGGTGGCATAGCGGCCAAAGAGCTGGCGCAACCGCGGATCGCGGAAGTCGCGCTCCAGCGATTTAGCCAATGTGCGCCCGATCTTCATGGCGCGCAGCAGGGCAGGCGATGTCGCGACCTCAAGGGCCAGTTGCAGCTGGTTTGGCTCGGGGGCTTTCATCATCGGGGCCTCGAAGGCGTGAAACAGCCGCTGCGCTTTTGTACAAAACGCCTCAAAAGCCGCGCCCTCACCGCAAAATGCGTCGACCGCTTTGATGCTGCGCTCCCGGTCCGACGATAGATCAAGCGCACTTTCATCGGACCAGCGGTGGCGGGCAAGAACATGCTGGGGCGTCAGGGTCAGGTGATCTTCCAGACGCTCGCCGGCGCTGGCGAAAAGTTCTTCGAACACATGGCGCATGGTCAGGACCGTAGGCCCGGCATCAACCGGACCGGCGGCGCTGGGCATGGTGCGCATCTTGCCGCCAACATGGTCGTGCCGCTCCAGCACGGTGACATCACAGCCACGCGCAGCAAGGCGCAGGGCGGCCGACAGACCGCCCATCCCCGCGCCGATCACAACCACCGGGCCATCCGTATTCTGAGCCTCGCGCAAGCGCATTCTCCCTGATCTGTCATCAATTCTTGACAGTTCTGAAGCAACTGTCCAGTATAATTTACATATGAAGTGTAATCCATAAAATACACCCAATAGGAGTTGGCGATGCCGTTCACCAAACGAATCGAGTCTGCGATTCTCACATCGATCCGCTCCGCGCAGGCGGCCTCTGCGCCGCCGAAACTTGCCGCTGCCTTGGAACATGCCGTCCTGCCCGGTGGGGCGCGTATCCGGCCGCAGATCTGCATGTCGGTCGCAAAGGCCTGCGGCGATGACATCCCCGCGCTATCGGATGCCGCAGCAAGCTCGATCGAGCTGATCCATTGCGCCAGCCTCGTGCATGACGATTTGCCCTGCTTTGACGATGCCGATATGCGGCGCGGCAAGCCGACGGTTCACAAGGCCTATAGCGAGCCCTTGGCTGTTCTGGCGGGTGATAGCCTGATCATTCTTGCTTTCGAGACCATCGCCCGACAGGCGCATCTGGACTGCGCGCGGGCGTCGCAATTGATGTTGTCCCTGGCCCGATCGACCGGCATGCCAGGTGGCATCTGCGCCGGTCAGGCCTGGGAAAGCGAGCAAAGCGTTGATCTGTCCGCTTATCATCAGGCGAAAACCGGCGCGCTGTTTGTTGCCGCCTCGCGTATGGGCGCGATTGCTGCGGGTCACGACCCGGAGCCCTGGACAGAGCTTGGCGCCCGCATCGGGGAGGCCTTTCAGGTCGCTGATGACCTGCGTGATGCGCTCTATGATGCCGATACGCTGGGCAAGCCCGTTGGTCAGGACGAAATCCACGCAAGGCCCAATGCGGTCTCCGAGCTTGGGGTGCAGGGTGCGATCCGGCGGCTGAAGGATATTCTTGGCGGCGCGATTGCGTCGATCCCCGCCTGCGAGGGCGAAGCCGGTCTGGCCGAGGTCGTGCGCCGTACGGCCGAGCGTCTGACCCCCGTCGCACCCAACCCCGCCACCGCGCGCCAAAGCGCCGTCTAGGTCGGTATGGCCGCGATTGATCCTGAACGCGCGCCGCGCGCTGGGCTGGTTTCCAGATTTCACCAATGGTCCATGGATATGGCCGCAAGCCCGCGATTTCAGGCCTGGGCGGCGCAATTTCCACTGACCAGACGCATTGCCAAGCGCGACGGCGAGCGGCTGTTCGATCTGGTCTCGGGCTTTGCCTATAGCCAGACCCTGCTGGCCACGGTCGAGCTGGGCCTGCTTGATGCGCTGAAGCCGGGGCCAAAATCTTCGGGACAGCTCGCCAGCCTTATCGGACTAAGCGCCGAGCGGACAGCGATTCTGTGTCAGGCGGCTGCCGCGCTGGAGCTGATCAGGCGGCGCAAGGACGGCACCTATCAGATTGCGCGTCTGGGGGCGGCTACTCTGGGCGTGCCGGGCCTTCAGCAGATGATCCGTCACCATGCTGTGTTCTACCGCGATCTGCGCGACCCCGTTGCCCTGCTGCGCGCAGAGACGCAGCCCGAGCTTGCCGATTTCTGGCCCTATGTGCGTGGCGAGATGGCCAAGGAAATCCCGCAAGAGACGGCCACCACCTATTCCGACCTTATGGCCCAGACCCAGCAGCTGGTGGCTGAAGAGACGCTGCGCATCGTCAGGTTGAGCGGGATTGCGCATCTGATGGATGTCGGCGGCGGGACCGGCGCGTTTCAAAAAGCCGTGCGTGCAAAATATCCTGACCTGACCCTGTCGGTCTTCGATCTGCCTTCGGTTCTGGCGGGCGCTGATCTGGGGGCCGAGAACATCACCCCGCTGCCCGGTAGTTTTCATGAACCGCTGCCGGCAGGGGCTGATGCGATCAGCCTGATCCGGGTGCTCTATGATCACAGTGATGCCACGATTACATCACTGCTGAAAAACGTGTTTGAGACCCTGCCGCGCTCGGGCAGGCTGATCATTTCCGAGCCGATGTCAGGCGGCGCATCACCGACGCGGGCGGGCGATGTGTATTTTTCATTTTACACTATGGCCATGACCACAGGCCGGGTCAGGTCGGGCCAGACCATCGCCGCCATGCTGTCGAAAATCGGATTTGATTCCATAGAGATACGCGAAACGAGCCGCCCTTTTGTGACCACCTGCCTGACGGCGCGCAAACCCTGAGCGCGGCGCAGGAATTATCTGTCCAACTATATTGACAATAAAACATGTCAACTTTAGCTTACATACTAGACAGCTCGAATGAGCGACTGAGTCTTCGGAAAAATCGCTCAGCAACCAAGTGGGGAGACACGCGTGCACACCGCCGCCGTTCTATTGTCAGGGCCGAAAGATCTCAGCCTTGATCTGTTGCCGCTGGATGATCCTGCGGAAGGTGATGTGGTTGTCGAGATCTCTCATTCCGGAATTTCCACTGGCACCGAGAAACTCTTCTGGACCGGCGAGATGCCTCCGTTCCCCGGCATGGGCTATCCGCTTGTGCCCGGCTATGAGGCCGCGGGCGAGATTGTGCATGCCGCGCCGGGAAGTGCTCTTAAGGCGGGAGATCGCGTCTTCGTACCGGGCGCCAGTTGCTACGGTGAGGTCAAGGGGCTGTTTGGCGGCTCCGCGCGCAGGCTGGTGACAGCCGGTGACCGTGTATGCAGGATTGATGCGGGTCTCGGCCCGGAAGGCGCTCTTCTGGCGCTGGCTGCGACCGCGCGTCACGCGATGGCCGGTTTGCAAAATGATCTGCCGGATCTGATCGTGGGGCACGGTGTGCTCGGCCGGCTTCTGGCGCGGCTCACGGTGGCGGCCGGTGGCCCGGCCCCGACCGTCTGGGAAACGCAGCCCAAACGCCGCAGCGGTGCCATGGGCTATGAGGTCATTGACCCCGATAGCGATCCGCGCCGCGATTACCGCGCGATCTATGATGCTTCGGGCAATGCGGGTCTGCTCAATGAGCTGATCATGCGTATCTCCAAGGGTGGCGAGATCGTGCTGGCCGGGTTTTACGCAGCCCCGCTCAGCTTCGCTTTTCCGCCTGCTTTTATGAAAGAGGCGCGGTTTCGTATCGCGGCTGAATGGAATGCCGATGACATGCTGGCCACGCGCGAACTGGTCGAATCGGGCCTGCTGTCGCTGGATGGTCTGGTCACGGATATCCGCCCCGCAAATGACGCACCGGAGGCCTACGCGCAGGCCTTCACCGATGATGCCTGCCTGAAAATGATACTCGATTGGAGTAATGTCGCATGAAAGATGAAGTCCCAAATCTGAAGGATTTCGATCAACGTCTGCGTGACGAAGCGCATGAAGACCTTGCCGATATCGTTCACGAAGAACCAACATCCAAGACGCAGATCATTGCGATCTATGGCAAGGGCGGGATCGGCAAATCCTTCACGCTGGCCAACCTGTCCCATATGATGGCCGAGCAGGGCAAACGCGTGCTGCTGATTGGCTGTGACCCGAAATCGGACACAACAAGCCTTCTGTTTGGCGGCAAGGCCTGCCCCACCATCATCGAGACCTCGACCAAGAAGAAGCTGGCCGGCGAAGAGGTCAAGATCGGTGATGTCTGCTTCAAACGCGGCGGGGTCTTCGCGATGGAGCTTGGCGGCCCCGAGGTCGGTCGCGGTTGCGGCGGTCGCGGGATCATCCACGGGTTTGAACTGCTCGAGAAGCTTGGCTTCCATGACTGGGATTTCGACTATGTCTTGCTCGACTTCCTGGGCGATGTGGTTTGCGGCGGATTTGGCCTGCCGATCGCGCGTGACATGGCCCAGAAAGTCATTCTGGTCGCCTCCAACGATCTGCAAAGCCTCTATGTGGCCAATAATGTCTGCTCGGCAGTGGAATATTTCCGCAAGCTGGGTGGCAATGTCGGTGTCGCGGGGCTGGTGATCAACAAGGATGATGGAACCGGAGAGGCTGCGGCATTTGCCAAGGCCGTGGATATTCCGGTGCTTGCCGCGATCCCGCAGGATGACGATCTGCGCAAGAAATCGGCGAACTACCAGATTGTCGGCACTGACGCCTCGCAATGGGGCAGCCTGTTTGCAGGTCTCGGGGATGCCGTCGCGAAAGCGCCGCCCGTGCGGCCCGCGCCTTTGGACCAGGACGGGCTTTTGGGTTTGTTTGATGCCTCGGAGACCGGCGGCAATGTGGTGCTGGAGCCTGCCACGGATATGGATATGCGCGGCAAGAATGCCGAGCCCAAACCCAGCCTCGAAGTGGTGTATGACGATGTTTGATCTCGCAGAACTTGATGAGCTGGAAGCGGGTCTGTCGGAGCTTGAGGCAGGCGCCGACAGCGCCCCGACTGGCGATGATCCGGTCATCGGCAATACCTCTGGAAACACTGGCTTTGGAAACACTGGCGTGATCCTCGCCTCCAGCCGCAACGAATGTGACGAGAGCCGGACGCTGATGGCCTCGTTGGGGGCGTCCTCCAGATGAGCGAGACAACCACATATAAAGTCGGTCGCGACGAGGCGGGCGAGGTCAATATCGAGGCCGTTGATGGCCTGCCCGAGACCGAAGGTGGTGGCTGCCATTCCGGCGACACGTTGGCAGATGCTGCGCGCAAGGCCGGCAAGTCCGAGATACTCGACCAGTTTGCGAAGGACTATCCGCAAGGGCCCCATGACAAGCCGCAGAGCATGTGTCCTGCCTTTGGGTCCTTGCGTGTGGGCCTTCGCATGCGGCGGGTTGCGACCGTGTTGTCGGGATCGGCCTGTTGCGTCTACGGCCTGACCTTCGTCAGCCATTTCTACGGTGCACGCCGGTCTGTGGGCTACGTGCCTTTCAATTCGGAAACGCTGGTCACGGGCAAGCTGTTCGAAGATATCCGCGAAAGCGTGCATGAGATGGCCGACCCGGACCGCTATGATGCGATTGTCGTGACCAATCTTTGCGTGCCGACTGCCTCTGGTGTGCCGCTGCGCCTGCTGCCTGACGAGATCAACGGCGTGCGCATCATCGGCATTGATGTGCCGGGTTTCGGCATCCCCACCCACGCAGAGGCGAAAGATGTCCTTGCCGGTGCCATGCTCAACTATGCCCGCCAGGAAGTAGAGGCAGGCCCAGTCGCGGCCCCGGCTTCCGGCAAATCCGACCGTCCGACCGTGGCGCTGTTGGGCGAGATGTTCCCGGCCGATCCCATGAGCATCGGCCAGCTGATCGCGCCGATGGGGCTTGCGGTCGGTCCGACATTGCCCTGCCGCGAGTGGCGTGAGCTTTATGCTGCGCTTGACTGCGGCGCTGTTGCCGCAATTCATCCTTTCTACACAGCTTCGATCCGGGAATTTCAGGCCGCCGGGAGGCCTGTTCTTGGATCAGCCCCGGTTGGTGCCGATGGCACCGCCGCGTGGCTCAGAGGTCTGGGAGACGCGTTCGGTCTCCCTGACAGGGTGGTGGCAGCTGCACAGAATGCGTCTCTCCCGGCGATAACATCTGCGCTTGCTGCCACCCCAATTTCCGGCACGATTACACTGTCGGGTTATGAGGGGTCCGAATTGCTGGTTGCCCGCCTGCTGATCGAAAGTGGCGCGCATGTCCCTTATGTCGGCACCGCCTGCCCCAAGACCGAATGGTCTGCGGCAGATGCGCAGTGGCTGGCCGATAAAGGCGTGAAGGTCACTTTCCGCGCCTCGCTTGAAGATGATTGTGCCGCGATGGAAGCGGTTCAGCCTGATCTGGCAATCGGGACAACGCCTGTTGTTCAAAAGGCCAAAGAGCTCGGCATCCCGGGGCTCTACTTCACCAACCTGATTTCCGCGCGGCCTTTGATGGGGGCTGCGGGTGCGGGATCGCTGGCGACAGTGGTCAATGCCGCAATTGGCAACAAGGACCGGATGGGCGCGATGCGCGCTTTCTTTGAGGGCGTCGGCGCGGGCGATACGGCGGGTGTCTGGGAAGGCAGCCCGAATGTGCGCGATGATTTCCGCGAGCTGAACGCCAAGAAGCTTGAGCGCGCCGCGAAGGCTGCCAAAGCGGCGGAGATGATTTGATGCTGATCCAGGATCATGACAGGGCAGGTGGGTATTGGGGGGCGGTCTATGCCTTTTGCGCCGTCAAGGGCCTGCAATGCGTGATCGACGGCCCGGTGGGGTGTGAGAACCTGCCAGTAACCTCCGTTCTGCACTACACCGACGCGTTGCCGCCGCATGAGCTGCCGATTGTCGTGACGGGTCTGGGCGAGGAAGAACTTGGCCGCGACGGGACCGAAGGCGCGATGAAACGCGCCTGGAACACGCTTGATCCGGCCTTGCCTGCTGTGGTCGTCACTGGCTCTATCGCCGAGATGATCGGGGGCGGTGTGACGCCCATGGGCACAAATATCCAGCGCTTCCTGCCGCGCACGATTGATGAGGATCAATGGGAAGCCGCTGACCGCGCGATGACCTGGATCTTCACCGAATTCGGCATGACCAAGGGTCGGATGCCCAAGGAGGCGAAGCGCGAAGAGCATGACGCGCCACGGGTCAATATCCTCGGGCCCATGTATGGCACCTTCAACATGCCGTCCGATCTCGCAGAGATCCGGCGTCTGATCGAGGGCATCGGGGCCGAGGTCAACATGGTGATGCCGCTTGGCGCGCATGTGGCTGAGATGCGCAATCTGGTCAATGCGGATGTCAATATATGCATGTATCGCGAATTTGGCCGGGGGCTTTGCGAGGTGCTTGGCAAGCCCTATCTGCAGGCACCTATCGGGCTGGAATCCACGACATTATTCCTGCGCAAGCTGGGCGAGATGCTGGGGCTGGACCCTGAGCCGTTCATCGAGCGTGAGAAACATTCGACCATCAAGCCCGTGTGGGACCTGTGGCGCTCCGTCACGCAGGATTTCTTCGCCACGGCCTCCTTTGCGATTGTCGCCAATGAGACCTATGCGCGTGGTATTCGCAAATTCCTTGAGGATGATATGGGCCTGCCCTGCGCCTTCTGGGTTGCGCGTTGTGCGGGCAAGAAGACCAATAACGAAGAAGTCCGCGCCATGTTGGGGTCCAAACGGCCGCTGGTCGTCTTTGGCTCGATCAATGAGAAGATGTATCTGGCCGAGCTCAAGGGCGGCTTTGGCCCCAGCCCCAGCTTCATTCCCGCCAGCTTCCCCGGCGCCGCGATCCGTCGCGCGACAGGGACGCCGATGATGGGCTATGCGGGCGCGACCTATCTGATCCAGGAGGTCTGCAACAGCCTGTTTGATGCGCTGTTCCACATCCTGCCGCTGGGCAGCGAAATGGACGCAGCCGAGGCCACTCCGACCAACCTGCGCCGCGATTTCCCATGGGATGCCGATGCACAGGCCCTGATGGACCGGATCGTGGCCGAACACCCGATTTTGACCCGTATCTCCGCTGCCAAGACGCTGCGGGACCGCGCCGAGGCCGCAGCACTTGCGGATGGTGCCGAGCGGGTTGTGAAAGAGACCGTCGCGACACTGGCCCCGCAGGGCTTTGAGACAGGTCTGGAGACGACTGAGGAGGGAACACCATGAGTGATCACACATCCAATGGCGGATTTGAGTATGAGGCACCGGCGCGTAAGCCGGCACCCCGCACCGAATTTGCTATCTACTTTGCCATCATCTTCGCAGCCTGTCTGCCGCTCGCCTGTCTGGCTTGGGCGCTGTCACTGCTCAAGAATGGCAGCTTTGCAAATAAGGGCCCCGTCTCGCGGGCCTGGTCGCAAGCCTGGATCATCACACCGATGATCTTCTCGGCCTGAGGCCAACTTCTGTATCGGGCCTGAACAGCCGGATATGGGTTTCGCCCGCTCAGGGCGGATACCGGTGCGCAGCTTTCGGGCTGCGGGCCAAATGACAGCCTGAACGACTGTCGCGAAATTAGAATTCTGTCGGGGAGACGGCAGAGATCACTGACCCGCCACACCACAGGCGGGACGGAATTCCCGGTGATGAGCCGGGATAGTTGATCTGTCGCTCCCCCCCGGGGTGACGGATTGTGATGGGGGATGAGCCCTCAACATAACCCGGCCGCGGGGGGCGCGGCGTCAGACTAATTTCGGAGGAAACCATGTCTGATAATCTGTCCTTCACGGGACTAACCGACGAGCAGGCACAAGAGTTGCACGCGGTCTATCTGAGCGGAATGTGGCTGTTTGTAGCCGTCGCATGTGTCGCCCATTTGGCCACGTATATCTGGCGTCCCTGGTTCACATAAAGGATCTCAAGCATGTCTAAATTCTACAAGATTTGGCTCATCTTTGATCCCCGCCGCGTGTTTGTCGCACAAGGCGTGTTTCTGTTCCTGCTGGCTGCGATGATTCATCTCGTCGTTCTCAGCTCGGGGCTGAACTGGTTTGAGCTGGCTGCCAACTAAGGCGGCCAAAAGCCAAAACGATAGCTGCGGGCGGGAGGCCCCGAACCTTCCGCCCGCAGCAAAGACCAAAACGAAGCGGGACGGCTAAGACCCGAGACTGACGATCAAGGCCGCCGATAACAGGAGAGACATAGCCATGGCATTGCTGAGCTTTGAGCGAAAATATCGCGTGCGCGGCGGAACGCTTGTGGGCGGAGACTTGTTCGATTTCTGGGTGGGGCCATTTTATGTCGGCTTCTTCGGGGTCACGACCGCCTTTTTCGCAGGGTTGGGAACGCTCCTGATCTTCTGGGGCGCGTCGCAACAGGGCACGTTCAACCCGTGGCTGATCAATATCGCGCCGCCGGATCTGAAATACGGTCTGGGCATGGCGCCCCTGATGGAAGGGGGGCTGTGGCAGATCATCACCTTCTGCGCGGTTGGTGCCTTTGTCAGCTGGGCCCTGCGCGAGGTCGAAATCTGCCGCAAGCTTGGCATGGGCTATCATGTCCCGGTCGCCTTCAGCGTCGCGATCTTTGCCTATGTCACTCTGGTCGTCTTCCGCCCGCTTTTGATGGGCGCGTGGGGGCACGGCTTTCCATATGGAATTTTCTCTCACCTCGATTGGGTGAGCAATACGGGCTACGCCTATCTGCATTTCCACTACAATCCGGCGCATATGCTGGCGGTGACCTTCTTTTTCACCACCACACTGGCTCTGGCGCTGCATGGCGGGCTGATCCTGTCAGCAGCCAACCCTGAAAAGGGTGAGGAGATGAAGACGCCCGATCATGAAGACACGTTCTTCCGCGATTTCATCGGCTATTCGGTCGGCACGCTGGGCATTCACCGTGTGGGTCTGCTGCTGGCGCTCAATGCCGGGTTCTGGTCGGCCATCTGTATCGTCATCTCCGGGCCTGTCTGGACCAAAGGGTGGCCCGAGTGGTGGAACTGGTGGCTCGATATGCCGATCTGGCCAAGCCAAGTGGGGTTATAAGTCATGCCTGAGTATCAAAACATCTTCACGCAGGTTCAGGTTCAGGGAAAACCCGAATGGGGCCTCGATAACGAAAACAACATGATGGAAGAGCGTGTCGGCGCGCCGCGCTACTCGACTCTGATTGGCTGGATGGGCAATGCACAGCTTGGCCCGATCTATCTGGGCTATTTCGGCCTGATCTCCATGGCGACGGGGCTGTTGTGGTTCAACATCGTCGGGATCAACATGCTGGCGCAGGTGGGCTGGGATATCCCCGAGTTCATCCGGCAGCTGTTCTGGCTGGCGCTGGAGCCGCCCTCACCGGAATACGGGCTGCGGATGCCGCCGCTCAATGATGGAGGCTGGTATATCATCTCCAGCTTCTTCCTGCTGGTTTCAGTCATGTCATGGTGGCTGCGGACCTATCTGCTGGCTGAACAGCACAAGATGGGCAAACATATCGCTTGGGCGTTCCTTGCTGCGATCTGGTTGTTCCTTGTGCTTGGCCTGTTCCGCCCTGTTCTGATGGGCTCATGGTCGGAAGCTGTTCCCTACGGGATCTTCCCGCATCTCGACTGGACCACGGCCTTCTCCATTCGCTACGGTAACCTCTACTACAACCCCTTCCACTGTCTTTCCATCGTGTTCCTCTATGGCTCGGTCCTGCTCTTTGCGATGCATGGCGCGACCATTCTGGCCGTCACCCGTCAGGGCGGCGACCGGGAACTGGAGCAGATCATTGACCGGGGCACTGCCTCGGAGCGGGCTGGCCTGTTCTGGCGCTGGACCATGGGTTTCAATGCCACGATGGAAGGCATCCACCGCTGGGCCTGGTGGTTCGCGGTTCTCACCCCCATCACGGGCGGTATCGGGATCCTGCTGACCGGCACGGTTGTCGATAACTGGTTCATCTGGGCGCAAGAGCACTATTTCGCCCCGGCTTATGATGGCTCTTATGGCTATGAAGCCTTCAACGAAGGGGGAGAGTGATCCATGTTTCCCAAATGGTTTGACGATTGGAATGAAAAGAACCCCACCAATATCTTCGGGCCTGCGATAGCGATCGGGGCCGTGGGTGGCGCGGTTGTTGTTGCGGCTTTCCTGGTTGTCTGGGGGCAACCCTTCGCCACGGCTTCGACACAGACCGGGCCGCGCGGGACTGGCATGTCGGTGACCGAGTTCAAATCGGTTCTCGCCACGCCCGACCCCACGATCGAGGAATATTACACAGACGATCCGATCATCCCCGAAGGCGGTGAGCCGCTGGCAAAGGATATCTATGAGAATGTGCAGGTCCTGGGCGAGCTGACGGAAGACAACTTCAACCGCCTTATGAACGCGATGACGGCCTGGGTTTCGCCCGATGAGGGCTGTGCCTATTGCCACGGTGACGGCGATATCGAGACCTATGGCGCGGATGATCTCTATACCAAGGTCGTCTCGCGGCGCATGATCCAGATGACCCAGAACATCAATGAGAACTGGGATGGTCACGTCAATGCCAATGCGCAGGTCGGTGTGAACTGCTCCACCTGTCACCGGGGCCAGAACGTGCCCAGTGATATCTGGTTCAAGAACACCCCCGTGCTCAACACGAATATGGCTGGCTGGAGCGCCAACCAGAACCGGGCGACATCGACATCACAATTCACGTCGCTGCCCTCCGATGCGCTGGAGGAATATCTGGTCAACTATGAGCAGATCACCGTGCATGATCTTGAAAGCCGTGTCGCAGGCTCGCCCGCCGATGGCGAGACACGGACCATTCAACACACAGAGCGGACCTACTCGCTGATGAACTATTTCAGCAACTCGCTCGGTCAGAACTGTTTGTTCTGCCACAACTCGCGGGCCTTCTATGATACCGAGCAAGTAACCCCGCAATGGGCCACGGCCTCGCTTGGTATCGGCATGGTTCAGGAACTCAATAATGACTACCTGATACCGCTGGAAGGTGAATACCCACCCGAGCGTCTTGGCCCGGTTCACATGGACGCCCCGAAAGCGGCCTGCCGGACCTGCCACAAGGGCTACAACAAGCCCTATCAGGGGATGAATGTGATTGCGGATTGGCCTGAACTGGCCACAACCGAGGCACCTGTCTACGAAGAATAAGCGCCTTTCCCGGCGCCTATCCCCGCCTGTCAGAACTCAGCAGGCAGTGGCACCGCATCCGGAGCAATCCGGGTGCGGTGCTTTTTCGTCAGAAGATGTGGGTGGCCTGCGGCCCCTGGGAAGTCGGGCTTGGGCGCAGGCGGCTTTGATCAGTTTGACGTGCTGCGGGCTGAACGGCCCGACCCGGGCATATGTCTGCGCCTCTTCCGGACCTGCTGCTGGCATAGACGCCGCGACGATGCCCCAGAGGACAAGAAGGATTGTTTTTGTGCGTCAGGTTTTCACAAGACCCGTGAGCGCGGGCAACCGACAGCGTCAGGCCTGCACAAGCGTCCCGAAAATACGGTCTGCGTGTTCATTCAGATAGATCTGCAGCCAGGCTGTGTATAGCTCCGGGCGGCGCTTTACCTCGGCTGCGAGGTCATAGAAGCTGATCCATTTTGTATCGGCGACCTCTTCGGGGTTTGGCACGACCTTGAGATCCAGCGGTGCCTCGGCAAGGAAGATATCGACCACCTCATGTTCGATCATCCCGCCACCGACATCGGCGCGATACTCGATCTGGTCACGGAAAGAGGGGTAGAGCCCGGTGATACCCAGCTCTTCCTCCAGCCGCCGGATCGCACAAGACTCGGGTACCTCGTCCCACAGGGGGTGCGTGCAGCATGTGTTGGCCCAAAGTCCGGGCGTGTGGTATTTCGACAGCGCGCGCTGCTGGATCAGGACCTTGTCGCGGTTCATCACGAACACAGACACCGCCTTGTGCCGGAGCCCCTTGCGATGGACCTCCAGTTTTTCGACGGGGGTCAGTCTGCCCTCCGTCCATGCCGGTATCATCATTGCATTCATGTGCGCATCGGGGAGACGAGCCCCAGCAGGTGCGAGACATTCTTGATCCCGATTTTCATATGCGCCAGCGGTCTGGCGCGGACGAGCTTCTTGTTCATATAGGCCTCAAAGGTCAGCCGTTGGACGTCGATATCATGGCACAGCGACACAAACCGCTCGCGCCGGTCATCAGAGCGGTAATAGGCGTTCTGCATCGCGCCCAAAACCCGGAAAACCGTCCCGTGCTCCTTGAGGAACACTTTGCGCGCCCGGGCCAGATCGCGCGCGCTGCCCGAGGCAAGGCAGGCCATTGCCGCATCGGCCGCCTGCCTGCCGCCTTCCATGGCGTAATATATCCCCTCGCCAGAGCTCGGCGCCACAACGCCTGCTGCATCGCCTGCCAGAACCACGTCGCGGCCATTGTCCCACTTGTCGAGCGGCTTCAGGGGGATCGGCGCGCCTTCCTTGCGGATCGTTTTGCAATCGGCAAGCCCTGCATTGGCGCGCAGGACGCGGGTTGCCTCCTTCAGGTCGACACCTTCCAGCCCCGTGCCCATACCCACGCTGGCCGATTTGCCATGCGGGAAGACCCAGCCGTAGAAATCGGGCGAGACCTTGCCATCATAGATCACATCGCAGCGTGTCGGGTCGTAATTGGCGGTAGGCTCCGGCGCCTCGATGATTTCGTGATAGGCGATGACATAGGGAATGGTGTCGCCTCCCGGCACCTCGGCGCGGGCCACATCAGACCGCGCGCCATCCGCGCCGATGATCAGCTTGGTCTCCAGCTCCAGATGGTTGCGCGAGATCTTGTCGCGATAGACGACCCTCGTGCCCTCCTGCCGATCGATCCGAAGGAAAGTGCCGGTATAGCGATGCACGCCCGCAGCCCTGGCCCGGTTGCGCAGATATTCGTCGAAATGCTCGCGATCGACCATGCCGACATAGCCGTTTTCAATCGGAATATCGACCGAGCGCGCGGTGGGCGAGATCATCCGCGCCGTGTTGATCTTTGCGACCAGTTGGTTATCGGGGATGTCAAAGTCATGAACGGCACGCGGTGGAATGGCCCCGCCGCAGGGCTTGATACGGCCCGCGCGATCCAGCATTGCGACGCGGTGGCCCTTCAGGGCCATATCATGCGCAGCTGTAGCCCCTGCGGGCCCGCCTCCGACGACGACAACATCATAGATCATGGCTTATTCTCCCGGAATGGCTTTGGCGTCCAATCGTTGTGGACGCCCTTCGATGACGTGAAATGCCAGGGCAGCCGCTGCCAGAAACAGCAGCCCCTCGGCCAGAAATACCGTGCCGAATGCATCGGCGTCGGGCATGCTGTGGCGCAGGATATCGACGGCAGCGGCCCCGATCAGACCGCCAAACCCGGCGGCCACGGCTTGCGCAGCACCCCAAAGCCCCATGCGCGTCCCTTCGCGCTTGTCGCGGCCCTCGCCCGCCAGTTGCATCATCGATCCGATGGCCGCCACGGCGAAAGCGCCATTGGCAAAGCCCAGAAAGACCGTGGCGGGCTGCAACAGGGCCGCGGCCCCGATCTGGCCGATTATATGCAGCAGGCCAAGCGCAGCAGCAGACAGGATACATCCGCCGATCACCCAATGACGCAGCGCGCCCAGTTTGAAGCCTGTGGCGCAGATGCCCACGGTGACCATGCCCAGAAACACGCCTCCGTTCTGCGCGCCTGACAGGGCGGTGGACTGGCCGGGGGTCAGGTTGAAGACGAGGCCTGCATAGGGTTCCAGGATCAGCTCCTGCATGAAATAGGCGGTCATTGAGAGGAAGACGAAAATGGTGAAGTTGCGCGCCTTGCGCTCGGCCCAGACATCGCGGAGCCCCTCAAGGAAGGGGACTGGGTTGGGCTCGGGCGCGCGAACGGTCGTGCGCCGCTCAATGCCCCAGACGGCAAGGCTTGTGAGGAGAACGGCGCCAACGCAGACGATCGCCACGACCCTCAGCAGGATGGCTGCGGAATAGGGATCGATGGCTTTGCCGACAAAAACGGCGGTCAGCGCGATCCCCGCAATCATCATCAGCCAGGTGATCGTCGCGGCTGCGGCCCGTCTGTCAGGCGCCGTGGACGTTGCAAGCAGGGCGAGAAGCGATGTGCCCGAGGCCCCGACGCCGAGCCCGATCAGCGCATATGCGAGTACCGAGATGATCAGCCCCGGCACGAACGCCGTCGACAGCACGATCACCCCAAAGGCTGCGAGAAAGCCGCCCAGAGCCAGCGCGGCCATGCCGCCGATGATCCAATAGGTACGGCTGCCGCCCGTGTCGGATTTGAAGCCCCAGTTGGGGCGCGTGATCTGGATGCCGTAATGCAGCGCGACCAGCAGGCCGGGGAGGATGGCGGGCAGGGCAAGCTCGACCACCATCAGGCGGTTGAGTGTCGAGGTGGTCAGCACGACCACCGATCCAAGCGCCATCTGCACAAGGCCAAGCCGAATGATGGACAGCCAGCTGAGCATCACAACCCCCTCAGCGCGAAGGCGGCGACCATCATGCCCAGCACGTAGAGCGAGACGCCCGTGGCATTGTACCAAGGCGCCTTGCCCTCTGGGTCCTTGAACAAGACAGTCATCGCCCAGCCTTGTGCGGCCAAGGCGACCGTGATCGCCAAAGCGTGCAGCGGTTTGTCCCAGACGAGCATCAGAGACACGATGATAACTTGCGGCACGGCCATGACAGCGCAGGCCACTTGCGCTGCACGGTATGGCCCGAGCGTTACGGGCAAGGAGTTGACGCCGGTCTGGCGGTCCCCCTCCAGCGCTTTGAAATCGTTCAGCGTCATGATGCCATGGGCGCCGATGCCATAAAGCAGGGCGACTACGATGATCTCGATACGCGGCGCGCCCGCGCTCAGCACAGCGGCGCCGGTAAACCAGGGCAGGCTTTCATAGGACAGCCCGACAAGGCCGGGGCCCCACCATCCGGATTTCTTGAGACGCACGGGTTCGGCCGAATAGGCCCAGGCTGCGGCGACACCGACAAGCGTCGCGCCAAAGCCCCATGGTCCAAGCTGCCAGCCGATCAGCAGTGACAGGCCCGACATCGCAATCGCGATATAGAGCCCCCAACGGCCTGGAATACGTCCCGACGGGATGGGGCGATGCGGCTCGTTGATGGCGTCGACATGGCGGTCGCACCAGTCATTGGCCGCCTGGCTCATGCCACAAACAACCGGACCTGCCAGAATTATGCCGAGGATGACCAACAGCCACTGTCCGGAGGGCGATGCCCCGGACGATATCAGCCCGCACAGATAGGCCCACATTGGCGGAAACCAGGTGATCGGCTTCAGCAGCTCCAGCGCGGAGGCCGGATCGGGGAGGGATCGTATGTGTAAGTTTGTACTGACACTCATGTGTCAACTAAACTATACAATTAGGGACTCAGCAAGCAGAATCCCGAATGAGTGCGCATCAATGCAAAGGAAATTCCAAACGCGCTGACTTTGGCAGGCAAGACCGGGAAAGCTCTTCTGCGCGTGTTCAAGCTGTGGGAGTCCACGCGTGATTAAGATCTTGCGGGCCGCCATCGCGTTCGATGGTCGGTGCGACTGGCTCAGGTTTCCTGACGAATATTTAGCCAAGAGGCCTGCGCCGAGAGGATACGGGCGGCCTGAATTCCCCGTTCTGGTCGCAACCCTGTTTTCTGAGTCTCGACTGAGCCGGTTTTCGCGTAAGGCGGCAGGCATTCCTCGCGATTTCACCAAGAAAACACTTTCGAGCACATTTCTGTGATCACCTGGAAAGCGAAGTTTTCTGCGGGGAAAGGTTGAGGAAAGTAGACGAAATTAAGCAAAAATTAAGAAGATGACTGGCCAAAGACACACAGTTTCCTTAACAACCTGTTAACGCGCTTGACGGAATCGACCTGTTCCGATTTTATCTGCCGTGTTACGAAAGTGACTTTTGTGTGATGAGTGAGAAGATCCCATGGGGAGGGTATACGGTAGCGAGCGGTGGTTCATGAGTGGGCCACGTCATCTGATTGAGTGCTGGTTGGAGTTGATGTCCGGCCGCTCAAATAGGCTATCGGTAGAAACTTACACAATAGGACAAGAACGACCTGCGACACCTGTGTGTGCCGCTGGACTAACTAGTTTACCCGTATTGGGTAACTGCAGAGTGAGGGAATTTACAAAATGACTTATCGGTGGAATTACTGGTCCGCGTTTCGCGAAGCTGACTTATTGGCAGCTCACGATACGAACCTGAGCAAAGGCGATACATTCGTCATGCCTGCTTCGGCGACGATTACGATGGCGGCTTATGACAACGACCGCCAGCTGAGTGGCGACAACTATGAGAGAGCCACTGACCACGATCAGGCAGGCTATATCCACGACGGATACGGATGGCAAAGGGTTGGCGATCTTTACGTTGAGCAGACATTTACCCTCAGAGGGTCAGATGGCAAAACCTATACGCTTGCCGAGATTGAGGGCGAGGGCCACAACGCAGCTGGCGCAGGCGACGACTACTTCGCATTTGTTGGCGCGACGCCCCCAGCTGGTGTGACGCTGGTGGTTATCAGCAGTGCAAATTCGTTTGGAATTGACTATTCGAAGCTGAGCGCGGATGCCTCCGCTGCTCCGACCAACAGCGCGCCGGTATTCAAAAACCTGCCTGCTGATGGCGTAATTCATATTGCCGAGAACAGCAAAGCTGTCATCGACATCAACGCGTCCGACGCGAACGGCGACAACCTGACCTATTCAATCGTGAACGGCGCCGATGGCGGTCTGTTCCATATCGACGCACACACGGGTCATCTGTCTTTCCGGAACGCTCCGGATTTTGAGAACCCGACTGATGGCGGCGGCAACAATGTCTACGACGTGACGGTGCAGGTCTCTGACGGCAAAGGCGGTGTCACGCAGAAAACCATTTGGGTGAAAGTCACTGATGTTGACGAGGGTGGCCCGGATTTCCGCGAATGTGATGATCCCAACGCAGTTAATATCGACTTCGAAGGCCTTGCCAGAGGGACTGTTCTGAGTTCCCAATTTGACGGTTTGACAATCACCGCGCAGCGCGCCGGCGACGGCGGCTTGAACAGCACCTCACCAAATGACGCGATGGTGTTCGACGGTGCAAACCCAACCGGCGGCGATCGTGACCTGACCGCGACTGGTGACAAAGTTCTGATCATCTCCGAGGACAATGACAGCTCTGACCCGGATGACAATTTCCATGGTGGCACCATCTGGTTCGAATTTGATGCGCCTTCCTTCATCTACGACCTGAAGGTCCTTGATGCTGAAGAAGGTGGTCATATCCGCCTGCTCGACGCCAACGGTAACCTGATCGACACCGTTACGATCCCGCGCGGCACGGATGGTGGCATTCAGCAGATCCTGATCGACGTCGACGGCGTTTCCCGGATCGCTCTGAAGCTGAATGGCTCCGGCGCGATTGATGATCTGTGCTATGTGCCCGGCGTTGCAGCTGATCCCGGTACAGGTGTGATCACCGGTCGCGTGACGTTTGACGACGACAAGGACAACACGGAAGTCAACACCGTTGGTGCAGATCCGTGGGATGAAGGCCTTGTCGGCCGCACAGTCCAACTGCTGGACGGCGACGGCAATGTCGTGGCGACCCAGAAAACCGATGCCCATGGCCGGTACAGCTTTGCCCATCTGGATGCGGGCGAGTATCAGGTGCGTATCCCGACCTCTTCTTCGGGTGATCTGGTCTTTGCTGATCGGGGTGTCGGCTCAGAAGACGCAAACAGCGACTTCAACGCCGCAGGCCTCTCCGGTGTGCTGACGCTGGGTGCTGGCGAGACTGTCGCCAATATCGACGCTTCGCTGCAGGATCCGTGCACAGCCTTCCTGACTGGTCGTGTCTTCATGGACAACAA
>CAYGUB010000002.1:47998-50143 GCA_964352845.1 uncultured Rhodobacterales bacterium
GGTCGTGTCTTCATGGACAACAATGACAATGACATCGACGATGCTGGCGATATGGGAATTCAAGGTGTTCCTGTTGTCCTGCTCGACGATGCCGGCGCTGTTGTTGCCAACACGACAACTGATGCAAACGGCAACTACGAGTTCACAGGTCTTGAGGCCGGTACCTATTCGGTCCAGTTCCCGACCAATGTGGATGACAAGGTGCTGGTCGATCAGAACGATCCGAACGGTAATGGCGATGACACCAACGACTCCGATGCGGGTGCAGATGGTGTAATCGACTCGATCACCGTTGGTATCGGTGAGCGTTCCGAGAACAACGATGTCGGGGTCGAAGATCCAGGCACCGCCGCTGTCGGTAACTTCGTGTTCCTTGACGAAAACGGTAACGGCGTCTTTGATGGTGGCGAAGCCGGTGTCGAGGGTGTACGGGTTGATCTGCTTGACGAGAATGGCGACGTCTTTGACACAGTCACAACCGATCAAAACGGCGCTTACCTCTTCGACGGTCTGGATGCGGGTGTCTACTCGGTACGCTTCACGGAACCCGAGGGCCTGGCCTTCACCACCGAGGCGACGCAAGCTGCCGATGCCGTAGATGGCGACAGCAATGCTGACGTCATCACCGGTGAGACAGATCAGTTCGAACTGTCGATTGGCGAGACCGAGTTCGCAATCGATGCCGGTCTGATCGTGGCCAACGGTGCGCCTGAGGCCATCAATGACGAAGCTGTCACCTGTGCGGATGAGCTGCTCACCGTGGATGTTCTGGGCAATGACAGCGATCCTGACGCAGGTGATGTCCTGACGATCACTCAGGTTGATGGCCAAGCCATCTCCGAGGGTCAGACGGTCACCACGGCTGCAGGTACCAACGTCACTCTGGTCAATGGTGAACTGGTCATCGACGGTGAGGCTGCTTACGCAGCGCTCAATATCGGCGAAACCGCGTTGGAAGCCATCTCCTACACGGTCACAGACAGCAACGGCGCCAGCGCCACAGCTGATGTGGGCGTGACCTTCAAGGGCGATGCCAACACGGCGGAAGATCTGATGGCTAACTTGCCAGCTACGGCAACGATCCAGCTGATCGATGAGAATGATCCGGCAGGGTCGTCCGATGAGGCCTTTACGGTCAACCTCAGCAACGGCAGTGATGAGATCAACGGTGTCTACACACAAGCCTACTGTGTAGCGATCTTCGACCCATTCGTGGCGGACGGCTTCGGCTCCGATGTCACGCAGGCTCCAGCCTTCGACGCGAATGTCTATCTCGCGCTCGATAGCAAGCTGCCTGCAGGTCTTCTGGAAACTGTTGGCATCAACGGTCAGACGGCCTCGGATAACCTGGACGAGATCACTTGGATCCTGAACCAGGACTTCAGCAGCCAGAACTTCACCGATGCTGAAGTGCAGGGCGCCATCTGGGCTCTGACGGACGGTCAGCGTATCGAGGACGAGTTCAACTTCGACGGTGGTATATTCATCGCAGAAGGTGGCGGTAGCGCAGCGAACGCTCAGGCGATCATCGATCTGGCGCTTGTCGAGGGTGCGGGCTTCGAAGCTGGTGACGGCGATCTGGTTGGTGTCATCATCGACCCGAACGATCCGGAGTTTGAACAACCGTTCATCGTCGGCGTCGCATTCGACGACATTGATTGCCTCTGCTAATCGAGAAACAACTGTGGCAGCCCTCCGGGGCTGCCACTTTTTTATGTGTTCAGTCCCGGTACGTGATGGGTTCGGTTGTCGGTGAATTGTTCTGGTTTTGATGTCCAGATCTTGCTGACCTACTCGAACGGTGTGAGCCCGTTTCATATTCGCGCAGAGTTCCCGCATGATTATCAGTAACACTGCCGTACAGTCCTACTGTGGCGTGATACGAAAAACCTTAAACACGTCACACAGCCTGAAATACACGATTTCAACGCGTTAGGCGATGTTTCAGGTATTTCTCGTCAGACGCCATATACACTTGGCCGTCAGCGGTCCGATCCTGGACAAAGTCGTAGGACCAGACATGGTTTGGACGCTCCGGTCTGAGACGCACATATGATCCATCGTTCAGTCAGAGCCGCCCGCTCGCCATTGTGCTGGAACCAATGGCGCACAATGCTCGCTCTTTTGTTTTTGCGGGACTTTCAG
>CAYGUB010000003.1:0-38352 GCA_964352845.1 uncultured Rhodobacterales bacterium
TCCGTGCTTCTTTATGTGCCGCCTTGATCCGGAACCCATGGCAACCGGAGATCTGTGAGTGTCAGCTCGGTACAGGTTGGAAACGGCCATGGGGTGTTGTCGCCGCGCCAGATTAGGTCATACTCGCGCAAGTCCTAATACAGTTTTGTCCGGGAGGGGATAATGATGACGATGTTCAAAAAGGTTGCAATGACGGCTGCCATGCTGGCCGTGAGCAGTTGGGGCGCATTGGCCGAGCTGCCGGTGATCCGCGCGGCGGTGCTCAAGATCGGGACCGTCAATTGGGAGCTCGACACGATCACCCATAACGGGTTTGACGCAGTCAACGGCTTCAAGCTGGAGGTCCAGCCCTTTGCCGATAACGGGGCAACCCGCGTGGCGCTGGAAGGCGGAGAGGCCGATCTTGCCGTGGCCGACTGGATCTGGGTCGCGCGCCAGCGGGCGGCGGGCAAGGATTACGTCTTCATTCCCTATTCCAAGGCTGTGGGCGGCATGGTCGTGGCCAGCGACAGCCCGGCGCAATCGATCAAGGATATGGCGGGCGCCAAGATCGGCATCGCGGGCGGGCCGGTCGATAAAAGCTGGCTGATCCTGCAGGCCTATGCAGAGCAGGAATTTGGCATGGATCTGGCAGGCGAGACCGAGCAGGTCTTCGGCGCGCCGCCTCTCGTGTTCAAATCCGCGCTGGGCGGCGAGACGCAGGGCGCGATCAATTTCTGGCACTTCATGGCGAAGATGAAAGCCGGCGGCATGCGGGAGCTGATCTCGGTCGCCGATGCGTCCAAAGCGCTGGGGCTTGACCCCAATGTGCCGCTGCTGGGCTATGTCATGAAAGAGAGCTTTCTGGCCGAAAACCCCGGGATCGCGGGCGCGCTATATGGTGCCTCGCGCGATGCAAAGGACCTGCTGGCCAGCGATGACGCCGCGTGGGAGCGTCTGCGCGAGCGGATGAACGCCAAGAGCGACGCGGAATTCGAAGCCCTGCGCACAGATTTCCGGGCAGGCATCCCCGATGCGGGCAATGTGAATGCCGAAAGCGCCGACAAGCTGCTGCAACTCATGGCGCGGCTGGGTGGTGAAAAGCTGGTCGGCGCTGCCACGACATTGCCCGAGGGTGTGTTTGTGCAGGTTGAATGACGCAAGCCCGTCATGAACGCAGCCCGATGAGGATCAAGACCCTGTCGCTGCTGGGCCTGCTGGCGCTGTGGATCATCGCGGCGGCCATCAGTGCCGACCCGGAGGTTCTGCCAATGCCCTGGGCGCTGGCGGGCCCGTTCTGGTCTGAAATCACATCCGGCGATCTGCCCTTTCATCTGTCCATGACCTTGCGCAGGCTGGTCTGGGCCTCTGCGCTGGCCATGGGGCTGGGGTTGGGTCTGGGCCTTGTCATGGGGATGTTTCCCAGGATCAACGCCTGGCTCGATCCGTGGCTGGTGGTATTTCTCAACCTGCCCGCGCTGGTTTTGATCGTGTTGTGCTATCTGTGGATCGGGCTCAATGAGGCCGCGGCGATCACGGCTGTGACACTTAACAAGATCCCCAATGTGGCCATTGTGATCCGCGAAGGTGCCCGGGCGCTTAACCCCGATTTGCAGGCCATGGGGCAGGTCTACCGGATGCCGCGCGGCACCTATCTGCGCCATGTCATCCTGCCGCAAATGGCGCCGTTCATTGCCGCCGCTGCGCGCTCGGGTCTGGCCGTGATCTGGAAGATTGTGCTGGTGGTCGAGTTCCTCGGCCGCTCAAACGGGGTGGGCTTCCAGATCCATCTCTATTTCCAGCTTTTCGAAGTTGCCTATGTGCTTGTCTATTCGCTGTCTTTCATTGCCATCATGCTGGCTGTGGAATGGGCACTGGTCCAGCCATGGGAGCGGCGGGTGAACCGCTGGAGGCAGGCGTGATCTCGGTCGATCTGCAGGCCAAGTCCTTTGGCGGGACGCAGATCCTGCGTGATGTGACATTTCAGGTGCGCAAGGGCGAGACCGTGGCGCTCAGCGGCCCGTCGGGCATCGGCAAGACCACGCTGTTGCGTCTGATCTGCGGGATAGATCCCGCGTTTGAGGGCACGATTACCCGGCCCGACAATATCGCCATCGTGTTTCAGGAGCCGACGCTTTTGCCCTGGCGCAATGTGCTGGACAACATAACGCTCGTCCATGCCGATCTGGGCGAGACCCGGGCCAGGGCCGTGCTGTCGCGGGTCGGGCTGGGCGAGAAGCTGGATTTCTTCCCCGGTCAGCTGTCGCTTGGCCAGCAGCGCCGCCTGTCGCTGGCGCGTGCTTTCGCCGCCCGCCCGGATATGCTTATTCTGGATGAGCCTTTCGTCTCGTTGCATCCAGAGCTTGCGGATGAAATGTTTGCCCTGACCGAGGAGCTTATCGAAGAGATGCAGCCCGCCACGATTTTCGTAAGCCACATCGCTGCCGAGACTGCGCGGCTGGCCCAACGGGTCCTGACCCTGTCGGGCAGTCCTGCCACGCTTGTTTGACCTCATTACGAAAGGATATCTCGTGAAACCTCTCTGCCTGTCGCTGATCGCCGCCCTGGGTCTGACACCGGGTCTTACACTGGGCCTTACACTGGGCCTGACACTGCCCGCGCTGTCGCATGATCTGGGCTTTGCCGGGCTTTTGTCGAATGGCAACAAGCAGGATCTGGAGCCGCTGAACCTGTCAGTCGGCAACCCGATCTCCGACGCGCCGCTCGTGCTGAAATCCGGCACCGCCTATGAGATAGAGATCATCGCCGATGGCAGTGGCGAGTTGGCTTTGGAAGGTGCCGGGTTTTTCCGCGCCATCTGGATCAATGAGATTGTGATCAACGGGCTGGAGATCCGCCCCTATGGCATCGAGAGCGTCGAGTTTGATGAGGCCGGCACGATGGAGATCGAATTCGTCGCTATCAAGCCGGGCCGCTACGTGCTGCAGCAACCGGGGTCGCAGGGCGACAGCCAGCGGGTGGAGATCACCATAGAATAGCCCATGCTCGAAATCCGTAACCTCACCTATCGCTACGGGGCCAAGATGGCGCTCGATGATGTGTCGTTCTCGCTTGAGGCGGGGAAGTTCTGCGCGCTTCTGGGGCCCAACGGGGCAGGCAAGTCCACGCTGTTTTCGCTGATGACCCGTCTTCTGGTCTCGCCTCATGGCACGATTGAGGTCGCAGGCCACAATATTGCGCAGCAGCCTCGCGCCGCATTGGCCAAGATCGGCGTGGTGTTCCAGCAGCAGACGCTGGATCTGGACATGACCGTGGCGCAAAACCTGCGCTATTTCGCGGCACTTCAGGGCCTGTCGGGTGCGCGGGCGCAGCGCAATATCGACGCGGCGCTTGCGCGGCTTGATATGTCGGAGCGCGCGTCGGAGAAAGTGCGCGCGCTCAATGGCGGGCATCGCCGCCGGATGGAGATCGCCCGCGCGCTCGTTCATCAACCCAGCGTGCTGTTGCTGGACGAGCCGACGGTGGGGCTCGATACCCGCAGCCGCAAGGCGATCACCGCGCATGTGCATGATCTGGCCAGCAGCGGCATGCTGGTCTTCTGGGCCACGCATCTTGTCGATGAGATCGGTGACGGCGATGAGGTCGTGGTGCTGCATCAGGGCCGCGTGCTGCGCCAGGACAGCGCGGCAGCGATCGCTGGCGAAGGCGCGCTGATCGACGCATTCATAGAGATGACCCACGTCCCGGAGGAGGCGCAATGACGCCCTATCTGGTGGCTCTGCGCGCGATCATCCAGCGAGAGGCCATGCGCTTCATCAACCAGCGCAGCCGGTTTCTGGCCGCACTTGTGCGCCCGCTGGTCTGGTTGGTGGTCTTCGCGGCAGGCTTTCGCGCCGCGCTGGGCCTGTCGATCATCGCGCCCTACCAGACCTATATCACCTATGAGGTCTATATTGTGCCGGGCCTGTGCGGCATGATTCAGCTGTTCAACGGTATGCAGTCGTCGCTGTCTTTGGTCTATGATCAGGAAATGGGCTCGATGCGCCTGCTTCTGACCAGCCGTCTGCCGCGCTGGTGGTTGTTGTTTTGCAAATTGCTGGCGGGCGTCGTGGTCTCGATCCTTCAGGTCTATGTTTTCCTTGCCATCGCCGCGGCCTTCGGCATCGTGCTGCCGCTTGCGGGCTATCTCTACCTGCTGCCCGCTTTGGTGTTGAGCGGGCTCATGCTGGGCGCGCTGGGGTTGTTGATTTCCTCGACGATCAGGCAGCTTGAGAATTTCGCGGGCGTGATGAATTTCGTGATCTTCCCGATGTTTTTCATGTCAAGCGCGCTCTATCCGTTGTGGAAAATGGCCGAAAGCTCGCCGCTTTTGCGCGATATCTGTGCGCTGAACCCGTTCACCTACGCGGTCGAGCTCATTCGGTTTGCGATGTATGGGCAACTCAACGCTATGGCGCTTCTCTGGGTCACGCTGGCTTTCGTGGTTTTCATGACAGGCAGCCTGATCGGCTACGACCCCGCCCGGGGCCTCACGCGCAAGGCCCGGCGCGGTGGGTGAGGGGCGCGTGGATAGAGGCGACAGCGTCCTTATCAAGGTGTGGGGCCGGGCGTCATCGTCAAATGTTCAGGCCGTGATGTGGGCCATCGCGGAGTTTGGCCTCGCGCATGAGCGGTATGACGCGGGCCACATCTACGGGGTGAATGACACGGCTGAGTTTCTGGCGATGAACCCCAATGGCAAGGTGCCTGTGGTTCAGGACGGATCAAATCCTCCACTCTGGGAAACCGGCGCGATCCTGCGCTATCTGTCGGGCAAATACGCCAATGACAGGTTTTGGCCCAGCGATCCCGAGGCCCGGGCGCATGTCGATAAATGGGCGGAATGGGCCAAGATCAACGTCTCGATCAAGTTTACCGGCCCGATCTTCTGGCGCGTCGTGCGCACTGCCCCATCCCGGCAGGATCCCGCAGCAATCCGGCAGGCGATTGACGTGCTCAACACATCCCTTGCCATAGCCGACGCTCAACTGTCGAAACATGCCTTCTTGGCGTCGTCAGAGTTCACGCTTGCCGACATCCAGTTTGGCCAGGTCTTGTATCGATATTTCAACATCGAGATCGACAGGGTAGATTTCCCGAATATCGAAAGCTACTACGCCCGCCTGCGCCGCCGTCCGCATTTCATGCGCCATGTCGCGGTGTCCTATGAGGAGCTCAGGGTGAGAGACTGACATGCCCCGTTCTCCGGGGCCAAACCTGCGCCGGGCCGTTTCGATCAGGCTCGGGCCGCCGGACTGATACACACTGAGCGCGAGACGCTTTCGATTTTGGTCTTTACAGTGCATCGACGCTGTGGCTCGCTTCTCTGGAAATCAGGGGAGTATTTTGAATGGAGTTTGAGATCTGGCTGGCATTTGTTGCCGCCTCAATCGCACTTTTGCTCATTCCCGGGCCGACGGTTCTGCTGGTTCTGAGCTATGCCATCAGTCAGGGAAGGCGGGTTGCTTTGGCGACCGTCGCTGGCGTGGCTGTTGGGGACCTTGTTGCGATGTCCGCGTCTCTGGCCGGGCTCGGGGCGCTTGTTCTCGCCTCCGCCACCTTGTTTACGGTTATCAAATGGGTCGGGGCGGCCTATCTGATCTATCTGGGTGTCACATTGATGCGAAGCGCTTCAACAGCCGCGCTTGGCGATCTGGAGACGGTCTCGCAGACCAGCGCGGCGGGCGTTTTCGGCCATGCTGCGGCGGTGACGGCGCTCAACCCGAAATCGATTGTCTTTTTCATTGCCTTCGTGCCGCAATTTGTTGCTGTCGATAGCCCGCTCCTGCCTCAGTTCAGCGTCCTTGTGATCACCTTTGTCGGTCTGGCGGCGATCAATGCGCTTGCCTATGCCGTCCTGGCGGACAGGCTAAGGGCAAGGATTGCGCGGCCATCGGTTCTGGCCTGGTTCAGCCGTCTGGGCGGCGGCGCCTTGATTGCGATGGGCGTGATGACTGCGGCCTACAGGCGGGCGCAGTAGCCCATTGCCCATAGGCGATACGCTGCCGCCTGAGGCCACGTAGCATATCCGCACCCGCAGCAGACGCCATAGAGCGTCGTGAGCTGTTGCGGGGTCGAGAAGTTAGAGCGTCATGCGAAAAACCTGAATCACGTAACACTGCCTGAAATCAAAGATTTTGGGCGCGTTACGTGATACGGGATGTTTCAGGTATTTCGTCAGACGCTATAAGCCGCGATCACCGCCTTTGAGTGGATCAGGGCTTCGATACGTTCGGGCGGGTATCCGATCTCGGCGAGGACCTCGCGGCTATGTTGGCCCAGTACCGGGGCGGCCATCTCAACTTTTGCGGGTGTCTGACTGAATTTGACGGGATGCCCAAGCGTTTTGAGCGTGCCTGCTGTTGCATGATCCACCTCAACGATCATGTCGCGCGCAATTGCTTGCGGGTCTTGATGCATCTGAAGGATATCGTTGACAGGCCCGGCCGGGAGTTGCGCCTTCTCCATGCGGTCCAGCCAGTTTGCAGTGCTGTCCTGCGCCAGATAGCCGTTGAGGACCTCGATCAGGGCGGGGAGGTTTTGAATGCGGGCAGCGTTCGAGCTGAAACGTGGATCGTCATCAAGCTCGGGGGCTGCGATCACGTCGAGGAACCGCAGCCAGTTGCTTTGATTGGCCGCACCCACATTGATCCAGCCATCGCTGGTGCGGAAGGATTGATAGGGCGCATTGAGCGGATGGGCGGAGCCGAGCGGCCCGGGCGTCTGTCCGGTGGCAAAGGCAATCGCGGATTGCCAATAGGTCTGCGTGATTGCCGCCTCGAAGAGCGAGGTATCGACCTTCTGCCCTTTCCCGGTCTGCAACATGTTGGCATAGGCGGCCGCCACGCCCATGGCGCCCAGAATGCCTGCGTTGATATCGGAGATCGGGGCTGCGACCTTGACAGGCGGACGGCCCGGCCCCTCTCCGGTGATCGACATAAGACCGGACATGCCCTGGGCGATCAGATCAAACCCGCCGCGTTCGGCATAAGGGCCGGTGCGGCCAAACCCCGAGATTTCGCAATAGATCAGGCGCGGGTTGACCGCCGCGAGCGCGTCATAGGACAGGCCCAGCTTTTCCATAGTGCCCAGGCGGTAATTCTCTACGATCACATCGGCCTCTGCGAGAAGCCTGCGCAGCACGTCCACCGCGTCGGGGTCCTTGAGGTTGAGTGAAATGCCGCGTTTGTTGCGGTTCATCATCATATAGGCCGCCGCCTCCCCGCCGATCTCGGGCGGGGTGAAACGGCGGCTGTCATCGCCGGTGGGCTTTTCAACCTTGATGACGTCCGCCCCCATATCGGCCAACATCAGACCGCAGACGGGACCGGCCATGATATGCGCCAGTTCAATCACGCGCATGCCGCTGAGCGGGCCGGTCCGTGTGCTCATTTGCCCTTCCAGTGAGGTTTTTGCTTGGCCAGGAAGGCCTCCATGCCGGTGCGGAAATCCTCGCTCATATAGCAGGAGATGATCAGATCGGCATCGTCCACTTTGCTTGCCTCGCGGTTGCGGCGCAGCGCTTCCTTGGTGGCACGCAGGGTCAGCGGGGCCATTGAGCCGACCTTGGCGGCAAGCTCATGCGCGCGGCTCAGAAGCGTGGCTTCATCGGGCAGGACCTCACTGACCAATCCCGTTGAGAGCGCTTCGTCAGCTTCGATCAAACGCGCGGTGAAGATTATTTCGCGCACCCGTGCGGCGCCGATCAGCTCGGACAGGCGGGCAAGGTTGGCTGCCGCAAGGCAATTGCCCAGCGTGCGGGCAATGGGAAAGCCAAACTTCAGGCTGGCCGAGGCCAGGCGGAGATCACAGGCCGCCGCGATGGATCCGCCACCGCCGGTGCAAGCGCCGTGGATGGCGGCGATGGTGGGCAGAGGACAACGCTCCACCGCCTCCAGCACCGCATCTATGCGCTGTTCATAATCAAGCGCATCCTGCGGGGTCTCAAAGGCGCGGAACTGTGTCATGTCAGTGCCAGCCGCGAAGGCCCTGCCACCCGCGCCAGTAATGATGATTGCCCGAACGGAGCCATCTTTGGGCGCGGTTCTACACAGCTCCGCCAGCCGGTCATACATCCCGAAGGTCAGCGCATTGCGCGCCTCGGGCCGGTTGAAGGTGATCCACAGGATTCCGTCGCGCAATTCGTCAGTGATCTCGATGCTCATCGGTAGAAATACTCCACAAGGAACATCGGCACGGACGGCACATAGGTGCACAGCATCAGCACGGCGAACAAGACGACGATAAACCAGATATTGACCTTCGAGACTTCCCAGATATTTGCCCGCGCCACCGAACAGGCGGTGACAAGAACCGAGGCGACAGGCGGTGTCTGTTGTCCGATGGCAAGGTTCAGCGTGACCACGAGGCCGAAATGCACCGGATCGATGCCTGCCGCCGTGATCAGCGGAATGACAATCGGGATCACCAGAATGATCGCGGCGGCAGAATGCAGAAAGAAGCCGACGATGAGGAAGAAGACGTTGAGGATCAGCAGGATCGCCCATTGCTGAGTGGTGATGGACAAGATGCCCTCGGCCAGTTGCTGGGGGATTTGGGCGCGGGTCAGGAAGCCGCCCATCAGCACGGAAGCTGCCACCAGCAACATGACCACGGCGGTCTGGATGCCGCCATCCAGCATGGCGCGGCGCAGGTGGCTGAGGTCCAGATTGCCATACCAGGCCGACACCAAAAGCGCGGCAAGAACGGCCAGGCCTGCTGCTTCGGTGGCCGTGACATAGCCGCCGAAGATGCCGCCCAGAATGATCACCGGCAGGGTGAAGGCGGGCAGGGCGTCGATGAAGGTTTCGCGCAGACGGGACAGCTGAAAGGCGTCCTCGGTCGGGAAATTATAGCGTTTCGCAAAGATATAGGCGACGGTCATCAGACCGGCTGCACCCAGCAGGCCCGGCACGATGCCTGCGACAAATAGCTGTTCCACGGATGTATTGGCCGATGCGGCGTAAAGGATCATCGGGATGGAGGGCGGGATTATGATGGCGAGCGATGCCGATGATGAGGTGACCGCCGCCGAGAACTCCTTGGAATAGCCGCGCTTTTTCATCTGCGGGATCAGGATGGAGCCCATGGCCGCCACATCCGCCACGGCCGAGCCCGAGATTTCCGCGAAAAACAGCGATACGCCGATATTGACCATCGCAAGACCGCCCCGGATAAAGCCGATGATCGCGCTTACGAAATTGATCAACCGGTCGGTGATACCGCCTGCATTCATGATGGCACCGGCCAGTACAAACATCGGAATAGCGATCAGCGAAAACTTGGTGGACCCGTCATACATATCAAGCGCAATGGTCACGAGGCTGTCGGGGCCTTCCGTGACCAGCAGGCCGAGGACACCGGCCATCGCCAGAGCCACAGCGATGGGAATATTGATGCAGATCATAAGCAGCATCGCAATGAAAATTCCAGCCATCAGCATCAGACGCGATCCTTGTTCTTTTCAAGTTCGGTTTCGACCTCTTCCTCGATCTCTGCATGCTCCAGCGAGATGCCCGCAGCGGTCAGCTTGAGATAGCCCGGCAGGCTCAGCATCTGGCAGATCATAAACAGGATCGCCCCGATCGGGATGACAGACTGGGTGAACTGAATTGGCACCCATGTCAGCGAAATCAGCGTATCGCCCGCGAGCACTTCAAGCACTTGCAGCCCGGCGCGGGCCATCAGGAAAAAGAAGGTCAGCACAATCGCCTCGCCCAGCAAAACGGTTGCAATACGCAGGTTTTGCGGCAGTTTGAGAAGCAGCGTGTCAAACCCGATATGGCGGCGGTGCAGCGCCGCGAGGGCCGAGCCGTAATAGGTGATCCATGCCAGCATGATCGCGGCAATCTCGTCATACCACGAAAAGCTCTGTCCCATCAGGCGTGCCAGCACTGCCGCCGTGACCACCAGCGTCAGCAGGATCATCAGGCTGATCGTGACCCATTCCAGCACCTTGCTGAGACCCCGGTTGATCCGCGACAGGGTGGGGTAGGCTTCGTTTTCCATGCGGGCAAACCTGTTGGAGAGTGTCGTCATCTCTGCGCCCGCGCATCACGGGCGAAGAGATCTGTTTTACGTCAAATCCTGTGGCGTAACCTTAGCTGGCGGAGCCCAGGCCGAGGACCTTGTCGATCATCTCCTGACCGCCATCGACCTCATCAGCAAACTGCTTGTAGATCGGCGCAGAGGCCTCGATGAAGGCCGCCTTGTCAGCCGTGTTGACGGCAACGCCTGCATCCTCGATTACCTTCAGAAGGCTTGCCTCCAACTCGGCCGCTTTCTCATAGGTGAAATCCTGTGTCTGCGTGGCGCAATCGGTCAGGCCCGCCTGAATTTCGGCATCCAGACCGTCATATTTCTTCTTCGACATCAGGATATAGGCCGGGGTGTAGACATGGCCCGTCACCGACAGATATTTCTGTACTTCCTGAAATTTGGCAGAGGCAATCTGCGCATAGGGGTTTTCCTGCCCGTCGATCACGCCGGTTTGCAGCGCGGTAAACACGTCAGAGAAAGCCATTGGCGTCGGGTTTGCGCCGTATTCCTGGAACATCTTCAAACGCCATACCCCATTTGGCGTGCGCAGTTTGATGCCTTCGAGATCGGCCGGCACATTGATCGGCCGCGTGTTGTTGGTGATGTTGCGAAAGCCGTTCTCGGCCAGACCGACGATGTGATAGCCATTTTCATTCGCAGCGGATTGGAAGACATCCATCATCTCGCCCTGCACGCGGCGCATGTGGTCGCGGTCAGAGATGATATAGGGCATCTCGAAAATGCCGAATACATCATCGACGGAAGACATAATGGAGGATGGCAGCGAGAAATCGACCTGACCCAGCTTGAGCTTTTGCAGCAGTTCCTTGTCCTTGCCAAGCTGCGAAGAGCCGAAGGTCTGCACCTCAACCTTGCCGGCCATCGCGCCGTTCACGCAGGCTGCAAAATTGTCGACTGACGCTTCAAACAGCGAGCCGGGATTGCCGACATGGCCAAATTTCAGTGTTACATCAGCAGCAAATGCGCCTGTGGCAAGGCCCAGAGCGGTGGTGGCTGCAAGTAGTCTTGAGATTACTTTCATGTTGTTCTCCTCCCAGAGAGTTGCTGTTTACCCTGTTTCATCCTCGCCGATTGATTTTTGCCCGGGGGTGCGCCGCGCAAGGCTCTAGCTCAGATGCGTCATTGCCTCCTGAACCCCGCCCGCGTCATGGGGCACGCCCGCCTGTTTGAGGCCCATTTCGACACCGGCAAGCGTGGCGATCAGCATCAGGTCGTTGAAATCGCCCAGATGCCCGATGCGGAACACTTTATCCGCCACTTTGGAAAGCCCGTTGCCCAGTGAGATATCATAATGCTCCAGCGTGGTCGCGCGGAAGGCATCGGCGCTGTGGCCCTCGGGCAATTTCACCGCCGTCAGCACGCCGCTTTCCTGTCCTTGCTTGGCGCAAAGCACCTCCAGCCCCCATTTGCGCACGGCGGCGCGGGCTGCCGCCCCATGGCGGGCATGGCGCGCAAAAACGTTCTCCAGCCCTTCCTCATGCAGCATGTCGATGGCCTCATTGAGACCGTAGAGCAGATTGGTGCCGGGCGTATACGGAAAGTAGCCGGTCTTGTTCGGCCCAACCATGTCGGCCCAATCCCAGTAAGAGCGCTGTAGCTTTGCCGTTTTATTCGCTGCCATCGCCTTGGCGCTTGCCGCGTTGAATGACAGGCCGGGGGGCAGCATCAGACCTTTTTGTGAGCCCGAAACGGTGACATCCACGCCCCATTCGTCATGACGGTAGTCCAGCGAGGCAAGGCCGGATATGGTATCAACCATAAGCAGCGCGGGATGGCCTGCGCGGTCAATCGCCTTGCGGACCTCGGATATAGGAGAGACCGACCCGGTCGAGGTCTCGTTATGAACCACGCAGACCGCCTTGATCGCATGGGCCCTGTCTTCGGCCAGATAGGCCTCGATCTGATCAGGGTCCGCACCGCCGCGCCAATCGCCTTCGATGAACTCTGATCTGAGACCCAGCTTGTCGGCCAGTTTCTTCCACATGGTCGCGAAATGGCCCGTCTCAAACATCAAGACGCGATCACCGGGGGAGAGTGTATTGACCAACGCCGCCTCCCACGCGCCGGTGCCGGAGGCGGGATAGATGAAAACATGCTGCTCGGTCTTGAAGATGGTTTTCAGGCCCTCAAGGGCGCGCAGGCCAATCTTGGCAAAATCCGGGCCGCGGTGGTCGATGGTCTGCTGACCAATCGCGCTGAGGATGCGATCGGGCACGGCGCTGGGACCGGGAATTTGCAGGAAATGGCGGCCAGCTTTTCTCATGGGGGCGGGTCTCACAATCAGGAATTTTTGCGGGGCCGGAATAGCGTCAACACCCGCTGGTCTGGCTTTTTTGTTGTCGTAGCGTAATTTTGAATTCATAATTAAGTCAAACGAAAAACCTTCCCCAAATCACACTGGACCGCCCATGCAGCAGCTTTCCGACGCCCTGAGAAAACGTGTGGCGGGCGATGTTATGTTCGACAGCTTCTCGCGCGGGCGCTATGCGACGGATGCGTCGCTGTATCAGATGATGCCGGTGGGGGTGATCTCGCCGAGGTCAGAGGATGATATCCGCGCCGCGCTCGATATCGCGCGCGAGCATGGCGTGCCGGTCCTGCCGCGCGGTGGCGGGACGTCGCAATGCGGGCAGACGGTGAACACGGCGCTGGTGCTCGATAACACGCAGTATTTCAGCGATATTCTCGAGCTTGATGTGGAGGGCATGCGCTGTGTCGTGCGGCCGGGCATTGTGCTTGATGAACTGAACCGCGCGCTGAAGCCGCATGGGTTGTGGTTTCCTGTCGATGTCTCCACCGCCTCGCGGGCCACGATTGGCGGGATGGCGGGCAATAATTCCTGCGGTGGCAGATCCCTGCGCTACGGCATGATGCGCGACAATGTCCTGTCTATCGATGCGCTTCTCGCCGATGGCAGCAAGCACCGTTTCGGACCTGTGGGCCCTGATGTTCCGGGCGAGTTTGCAGCGCTGCACGATGACTTGCTGGCTCTCGGCGCGCGCGAGGCGGCGGAGATCGAAGCGCGATTCCCCAATGTGATGCGTCGCGTCGGCGGCTATAATATTGACGCATTGGTGCCGCAGGCCACGCCCCAGAACCTTGCGCATCTGCTGGTAGGCTCAGAAGGGACGCTGGCCTATTCCACAGCGATCGAGCTGAAACTCTGGCCGATCCTGCCCGAAAAAGTGCTGGGCGTGTGCCACTTTCCCACCTTTCATCAGGCGATGGATGCGGCCCAGCATCTGGTAAAGCTCAAGCCTCAGGGGGTGGAACTGGTTGATGCCACGATGATTGCGCTGGCCCGCGATATACCGATCTTTCGCGACACAATCGAGGAATTCGTGACCGGCAAGCCCGACGCCCTGCTGCTGGTGGAGTTCGCGGAGCAGGATCCCAGCGAACACCCCCAGAAACTCAAAGAGTTGGAAGAGTGCATGGGCGATCTGGGCTTTGCCTGGGACAAGAGCGGCAAAAACTGGGGCGGCGTGACGGCGGTGCCGGATCCCGGAATGCAGGCGCGGATTGCCGATCTGCGCAGCTCTGGTCTCAACATCATGATGTCGATGAAAGCGGATGGCAAACCGGTCTCCTTTGTTGAGGATTGTGCGGTCGAGCTGCAGGATCTGGCCGCCTACACCGCCGGTCTGACAGAGATCTTTGAAAAACACGGCACGCGCGGCACATGGTATGCCCATGCCTCGGTCGGCTGTCTGCATGTGCGCCCTGTGCTGAACCTCAAACTGGATCAGGACGTCAGGAAAATGCGCGCGATTGCTGAGGAATGCTTCGATCTGGTCGCGAGCTACAAGGGGTCCCATTCGGGCGAGCACGGCGATGGTCTGGTCCGCTCCGAGTTTCACGCAAAGATGTTTGGCCCCCGGATGGTGGCAAATTTCGCGGAAGTGAAGAGGCGGTTCGACCCGGACGGTCTGTTCAATCCCGGCAAGATCGTCGATGCGCCCAAGATGGATGACCGTGCGCTGTTTCGCTACAGCGCCGACTATAAGGTGCCGCCCTTCGAGACCGGGCTCGACTGGTCCGAATGGACCGGCAGCGGTGGTGGTTTTCAGGGCGCCGTCGAGATGTGCAACAATAACGGGGCCTGTCGCAAGCTCAAGGGTGGCGTGATGTGTCCATCCTTTTGGGTCACCCGCAAGGAGCAGGACCTGACACGGGGGCGCGCGAATGCCCTGCGCCTCGCGATTTCAGGTCAGTTGGGGCCGGATGCGCTGAGCGGTGATCAGATGGCCGAGACCATGAAGCTTTGCGTCTCGTGCAAAGGGTGCAAACGCGAATGCCCGACGGGCGTTGACATGGCGCGGATGAAGATCGAAGTGCAGTCCGCGCGGATCAAGAAAACCGGGCTGAGCCTGCATGACCGGCTGGTGGCCTACCTGCCGCGCTATGCAGGTTGGGCGGCGCGGGTGCCGGTCATGATGAACCTGCGCAACCGTATCCCCGGTCTGGCCAAGCTGACCGAATGGCCAAGCGGATTTACCGCCACGCGCGACCTGCCCATATGGAGCGCGCAGCCCTTCCGGGACAGTGAGGTAAGCGCGAGCGATGCGCCCCAAGCGGTGCTGTTTGCCGATACGTTCAACCGGTATTTTGAACCCGAGAACCTGCGCGCCACGCTAAAGGTGCTGGGTGCGGCCAAGGTGCCGGTACAGATCGCCGCGCCGCCGCAAGGCGAACGCCCGCTTTGTTGTGGCCGCACCTTCCTGTCTGCCGGTCTGGTCGAGCAAGCCAAGGCCGAGGCAGAGCGCCTGGTCGCAGCGCTTCTCCCTTACGCCAAACGGGGCCTTCCCATCATCGGGCTGGAGCCCAGCTGCCTTTTGACCCTGCGCGATGAAATTCCCGCTCTGCTCCCCGGTGAGAGCACCACATTGCTGGCCGCTCATGCCCGGATGCTTGAGGAATTCATCGCCGGGCAGGACGACTTGACGCTGCCGCTGTCCTCTCCGGCCCCGAGGGTTCTGCTGCATGGTCATTGCCACCAAAAGGCGATGGGCGTCATGTCCGCCATCGAAAAGACCCTCGCCTTGTTGCCGGACACGGAAGTTGACATCGTCGAGACAAGCTGTTGCGGCATGGCGGGGGCCTTTGGCTACGGGGTCGAGACACATGAAGTCTCGCGCAAAATGGCAGAGCTTGACCTGGCGCCCGCGGTCCGTGCCGCCGATGCCGATACAATCATAGTGGCCGATGGCACCTCCTGCCGCCATCAGGTGGCGGATCTGACGCAGCGTAAGCCCATACATATCGCGCGTTTGCTGGAACGTGCCCTGAAGCCCTGAGGTAATACGATGACACTTCATACGTCCCAGACGATCATGCGGAAATCCCTGCATCACGAATTGGTCGAAAGACTGCAGACCCTCATCATCAATTCAGAGCTCAAGCCCGGCACCAAGGTCCCGGAGAAGCAATTATGCGATCGGTTTGGCGTGTCCCGGACCCCGTTGCGCGAGGCGCTGAAAGTGCTTGCCTCGGATGGCCTGGTCCGGCTGGAGCCCAACCGCGGGGCTTGGGTCACGCAGGTCACGGAGGCGGAAGTGCAGGAGGTCTTTCCCGTGCTCGGCGCGCTCGAAGCGCTGTCGGGCGAGCTGGCTTGCAAGCATATCACCGATGCCGAGATAGAAGAGGTGCGCGCCCTGCACGCGCAAATGATCGAAAGCTATGAAGGTCGGGATCTGGCTGCTTATTTCACCATCAATCAGAAGATCCACCGCGCCATCCTGCTCGCCGCGCGAAACGGGACATTGACCACATGTTGTCAGGCCCTGTCTTTGCGCATGCAGCGCGCGCGTTATCTGGCAAACATGACCGATGGCCGCTGGTTTGACGCCGTGCAGGAACATGAGAAAATTCTGGAATACCTTGTCGCTCGGGACGCCCAGAACCTCGCGAGCACACTGCTGAGCCACATGGAAGCCAAACGCGCCTCCGTGGTGAAGTGGTTGCAGTCTCAGTAGTCGACCTGGGTTTCAGGTATTCCGTCAGACACTATAATTGCCGCTCGAACAGGGCTTGTCGGGCGCTGATGAACGGGGCCTCGCCTCAAGCGCTGCTCAGTGATCCTTGCGTTTGGAGAAATAGTCGTCCGTGGTGCGCGGCCTTGGACGCTCGGCGCCCGCGAAAGGGTTGTTCTGGGAATGATACTGGGCCTGTATCCGGCAATTGTCGCACATCTCGATCATGCGAGCGGTGTTTGAATCAGCGAACATGCCGTGCTTGCCCGCGAGTTTCTCGGAGATCTTCTCTACTGTCGATTTGACCCCGAACAGGGCCCCACATTCAACGCAGGCGAAAGGCTCCTCTTCATGCAGCACGCGTTGAGTGAAGGCCGCATCAGTCAGGTCAAGCTGAGGTTTGAGCGTGATTGCCTGCTCCGGGCAGATCGTGCTGCACAGGCCGCATTGCAGGCAGGCATCTTCCTGAAACCGCAGCTGCGGCTTGTCGTCATTATCGGCCAGCGCACCCGACGGACAGAGCGAGACGCAGGACAGACAGAGCGTGCAGGCCTCCGTGTCAACCGTGATCGCACCGTAGGGCGCGGTCTCGGGCAGCGGGATGACCTGCTCCGATGTCAGGGCCTTGGCAGCCAGACGCGCGGTCTGGCGACGCGTGCCGATGGGAAGGATGGGGCCATCGAGTGTAGGCCCGCGTGTAGCAGCATAGAGCGCATCGCTCAGCGCATCTGGATCGACCGGATCCAGAAGTTCTATGGTGTGGCGCGGGGCGATGGCGCGGGCAAGATCGGCCTCGCGGATCAGCGCATCGCGTTCGGTCCGGGGGCTGAGCAGGATATCAACGCGCGTAAAACCGCAGCCCAATGCGGCCAGAATTTCTGCATGCCCAAAGCCGGGCAGGGCGGCAAGCTCCAGCGGGATCACCCATGCAGGCAGGCCCCGGCCATGACGCGCGGCAAGGCGGATCATTTCCGCGCCGTGCCGGGCGTCATGAACCAGCAGCGCCGGGGCGTGCCCGCCGGATTTGTGGAAACTCCCGGCCAGGACCGTTAGCCGGCGAAACAACGTCTCCACCGGTGGCGCGTCATAGGAAATCGCGCCCGAGGGGCAGAGCGCCGCACAGGCCCCGCAGCCCGCACAGGCCATGGGGTCAATCGCCACATGCTCCCCGGCAGAGGTGATCGCGCCGGTGGGGCAGATATCAAGGCAATTGCTGCAGGCCGTCTGCTCCGCCCGGGAATGGGCGCAAAGCGGTTCTTCCAGCCGGACATAAAGCGGCTTTTCGAATACGCCGATCAACTGTGAGGCCTCAAGGATTGCGGCCTGGACCGCCGGTTGGCTGCCGGGATCGGCGCGCAGATAGCCCTCGCGCTTTTCAGGCGCCGGGAATAGCGGCGCGTCGCGGCGCAGATCAAGGATGATGTCGCAGCGCGTCCGGGCACCGTCGCGCGGCGCGCTCCAGCCTTGCGTGCCTCTGCCGCCGGGGATGCATTGGCGCAGGTTATCTATGCGCAGGTCGAACCCGCCAAGCGCGCCGCTGGCCTGGGCAAGCGTGCCGCTGATCAGATCAAAGCGCCCATCGGACACGGGGCTGTCGGTCTGCGTCAAAACAGTCACCGCCAATATATCGCACAGCGCCTCCGCCGCCTGCAGGGCGATCTCTTCCGCCCCAAGGATCAGGCAGGCACCTTCCGAGGCAATGTCGATGGATTTGCTGCGCGGCACGGGCAAGGCCGCCTCTGCGGCCAAAGCGGCCATCTTGGCGCTGGCATCCGTGCCATCGGACCAGCCGGCGCGGTCGCGCAGATCGACGAAACCGGGCGGGTCCGCCTCTATATCAAGGGCAAGCTCTTCGAAGCGCTGGCGCTCTTGCTGACAGGCAATGATGACCTCGCCCCCGGCAATCAGAGCCGCCGCCTTGTCTATCTGATCGGTGCAAAGCGCGCTGTGAATGCGCGAACAGGTCAGTCCGGAGCCCTCTGCTATCACCTCAGCATCCGGTTTCTGACTGCCCAGACAGTCACACAGCACAAGCGTTTTGGTCATTTTCCGGCACCTCCCGACCGCGAGCTATTCAGGAAATTCCGCCATGGTAAACCGAAAACGCCGTGCCAAAGCGATCATTTGTACACATGGTATACAAAAAAGTGCTTTGATCATGGCGAAACTTGTCGCAGGGTGTCTGCAGGTAGGATCCGGCTTTGGGAGGAGCTTTGGAACACCCATCCGCAAAACAAGCCATCATTGACGTCGGTGTGATCGTTCGAAAAACGCCGGGCGTCACGCGCTGGGCTGCCTGGAGCTGGAAAGCCGTGGGCGTCTTGCCCGGCGCGGCGCAGGCCAGTTGGAAGGTTTTGCGCCGCGACGGCGAGGCGGTCGACTACCACGCGGCAACCTTGCCGATGACGCTGTATCAGACCGACACGGAAGCCTATGTGCATGCGCTGGAATCGCAGGCGCCGGGGATATTTGCGGTTCTGCGGCCCAGCGGTGACGCTGATTTCCCGCTGCGCCCGGTGCTGGTGACAGCCTCCGCCTATGAAGCACAGGACTACACGGATGGCGCCGAGGAGGTTGTGGAAAAGATCGTCATGCCGCCGGCGCTTCTCGATTGGGTGCGCAGTTTTGTTGATACGCATCACCGCTCGGAGGCCTTTGTGAAACGCAAGCGCAACAAGCACCGGCAGGAACTGGTTGAGGATGGCAAAGGCGATCATCGGATTCGTCAGACCAGCGATGTGTTCCGCGCGCCGCGCCGCCGGGGGGTGTTGGATTGACAGCGCGCAGTGATTTCTGGTCGCGTCGCCGCGCGCAGGTCGAGGCCGAGCAACGGGCCGAGCGCGAAGCGCAGCAGCAAGCGGAGATCGCGCAAGCCGAGGCAGAGCTTGAGGTAAAAAGCGATGCCGAGATATTGCAGGAGCTCGGTCTGGACGATCCCGACACGTTACAACCGGGTGATGATTTCTCGCAATTTATGGCCAAGGCCGTGCCGGAGCGGTTGCGCAAACGCGCGCTGCGGCGGTTATGGGGCAGTAATCCCGTGCTGGCCTGTGTTGACGGGCTGAATGACTACGATCTGGACTATACAAATGCCGCCACAGATGCGCCCGGCGTGACCACGGCCTATCAGGTTGGCAAAGGCATGCTGGAGCATATCCTGGAGCTGGCGCGCAAGGCCGAAGAGGCCGCTCTTGCCGAAGAGCAACCGCTGGAGCACGACGAAGAGGGCGCGCCGGAGCAGTCGGGCGAGGCTGAAGAGCAGGTCGTTCAGGCCCAAAACCTGCCCGCCGAGCCCGTCGAGCCTGCCGAATCTGTCGAGCCGGAAGGGCGTGAAGAGCCCGCGCAAATGCCACCGCGCCGCATGCGGTTTCAGTTTGAGGAGGGCACGGCATGAGTGCTGCGCCAGATGTAGCCATCCCCGAGGAGGATCGCCTGCGCGCCGATCTCTACAACTTTCTGGGGCTGCTTCTCTCCGGCCCGCCTGATGAGATGCTGCTGGCCCAGACCGCGCAGCTCAGCGGTGATGACAGCACGCTCGGGCAGGCGATTGACGGGCTGGCGCGTGTGGCCAAGGTCTCCAAACCCAAAGGCGTGATGCGTGAGTTCAACGCGCTGTTCATCGGCCTTGGCCGGGGGGAGCTGTTGCCCTATGCAAGCTACTACCTGACCGGGTTTCTCAATGAAAAACCGCTGGCCGCGCTGCGCACCGACATGTCCCGGCTGCGGATAACCCGCGCGGCCAATGTCTATGAGCCGGAGGACAATATCGCCTCGCTCATGGAAATGATGGGCGGCATGATCATAGGCCGTTTCGGTGCGCCTGCATCACTGGACGACCAGAAGGCGTTTTTCGCCAAACATATCGGCCCCTGGGCCACGCATTTCTATACAGATCTGGAAGGCGCCAAAGCGTCCGTTTTCTACGCCTCTGCCGGTTCGGTCGGCAAACAGTTCATGGAGATCGAACGCGAGGCCTTTCGCATGACCACCGGGTAGCGCCCGGGATGAAACCGGTGGGGATGCCCGCCACAACAGGAAAGGGAGACATCCCATGACCAAGAAAAAAGAGGACGGCACGAACCGCCGCGATTTTCTGAAACTGGCGGGAACTGCGGCACCTGCGGCGGCTGTGGCCGTTGCGACAGGCACCACGGGGGCCGAGGCCTCCCTGCCAGACCTGTCATCGGACAAGATGCAGGACACGGAACATACGCGCGCTTATCTGGCCAGCGCGAGATTCTGAATGGATTGATTTGTGTGCGTGCCTTCTGATCGAGAGGGCAGCAAGGGAGGAATAAGATGTTACGCAAAAAGACAAATACTGTGGCGCGGCGCACGCGGACAAACGGCATTCTGGCCGATGTCGCCGAGACGTCAGTTGATCGGCGCGCGTTTCTGCGCGGCTCGGGGCTGGCGATTGGTGGGCTTGCGGCAATTGCGGCCACGGGCGGCTCGGTCACGCAGGCCTCGGCGCAAGCAACGGTCTCGGACGCGGTGGAGACGATCAAATCGGTCTGCACCCATTGTTCGGTCGGCTGTACGGTCGTGGCCGAGGTCCAAAACGGTGTCTGGACAGGGCAGGAGCCCGGCTGGGACAGCCCGTTCAACCTTGGCGCGCATTGTGCCAAAGGCGCTGCGGTGCGTGAGCATGCGCATGGCGAGCGACGTCTGAAATACCCGATGAAGCTGGTGGGCGGTGAATGGACCCGGGTCAGCTGGGATGAGGCCATCAACGAAATCGGCGATGGCATGATGAAGATCCGCGAAGAAAGCGGGCCGGATTCGGTCTATTGGCTCGGCTCTGCCAAGCATAGTAACGAACAGGCCTATCTGTTCCGCAAATTTGCGGCCTATTGGGGCACCAATAACGTCGATGATCAGGCGCGGATTTGCCATTCGACCACAGTGGCGGGTGTGGCCAATACATGGGGCTACGGCGCCATGACCAACAGCTACAATGATATCCACAACTCCAAGGCGATCTTCGTGATCGGCGGCAACCCGGCCGAGGCGCATCCGGTCTCGCTGCTGCATATGCTGCGCGCGAAGGAGCAGAATAACGCACCGCTGATCGTCTGCGATCCGCGCTTCACACGCACCGCAGCCCATGCCGATGAATATGTCCGTTTCCGCCCGGGCTCGGACGTGGCGCTGGTCTGGGGTATCTTGTGGCATATCTTCGAGAATGGTTGGGAGGATAAGGAATTCATCCGGACCCGCGTCTGGGGGATGGACCAGATCAAGGCCGAGGTCGCCAAGTGGAACCCTGAAGAGGTCGAGCGTGTCACGGGCACGCCGGGCAGCCAGCTCAAGCGCGTTGCGCGCACCATGGCCAATAACCGCCCCGGCACCGTGATCTGGTGTATGGGCGGCACGCAGCACACCAATGGCAACAACAACACGCGGGCCTATTGCGTGCTCCAGCTTGCGCTGGGCAATATGGGTATCTCTGGCGGCGGTACGAATATCTTCCGTGGCCATGACAACGTGCAAGGCGCGACCGATCTGGGCGTTCTGGCCGATACGTTGCCGGGCTATTACGGGTTGTCGGAGGGCTCATGGGCGCATTGGGCGCGGGTCTGGGAAGAGGATCTCGACTGGCTCAAGGGCCGCTTCTCCGACGAGGTCGTGGGCGAGACGCCAATGATGAACCTGACAGGCATCCCGGTCAGCCGCTGGATCGACGGGGTTCTGGAGGATCGCGAAAATCTCGACCAGCCGGACAATACCCGCGCGATGGTTCTGTGGGGCCATGCGCCCAACTCGCAGACCCGTCAGGCAGAGATGCGCACCGCGATGAACAAGCTCGATATGCTGGTGGTGGTCGATCCCTATCCGACCGTGACAGCCGTGTTGCAGGAGCGTCAGGACGGGGTTTATCTGCTGCCCGCCTCGACACAGTTCGAGACGCGCGGATCGGTGACGGCATCGAACCGCTCGCTGCAATGGCGTGACAAGGTGGTCGACCCGCTGTTTGAATCGCTGCCCGATCACATCATCATCGCCAAGCTGGCCAGGAAGTTCGGCTTCGATGACAGGCTGTTTCGCAATATCGCGATGGATGCCGAGGATGAGCCCAATGTCGAGGACATCACACGCGAATTCAATCGCGGTATGTGGACCATCGGCTATACAGGCCAGAGCCCGGAGCGGCTCAAGACCCATATGGCCAACCAGCACACGTTTGACCGCACGACCTTGCAGGCCATCGGTGGTCCGGCGGATGGCGACTATTACGGTCTGCCATGGCCAAGCTGGGGCACGGCAGAGATGGGCCACCCCGGCACGCCCAACCTCTATGACATGTCCAAGCCGGTCTCCGAGGGTGGTCTGACCTTCCGCGCACGTTTCGGCGTGGAGCGCGATGGCGACAACCTGCTGGCCGAAGGTGTGGCCAGTGCCGGCTCGGAAATCCAGGACGGCTATCCAGAATTTACCATGCAGATGCTCATGGATCTGGGCTGGGACGGCGATCTGACCGATGAGGAGCGCGCCGCAATCGATGCTGTTGCGGGGCCTGAGACCAACTGGAAAACCGACCTGTCCGGCGGTATCCAGCGGGTTGCGATTGCGCATGAGATGGCGCCATTCGGCAACGCAAAGGCACGCGCCGTGGTCTGGACCTTCCCCGATCCGGTGCCGGTCCACAGAGAGCCGCTCTATTCCAACAGGCGCGATCTGGTGGCCGATTACCCGACCTATGAGGATAAGAAGTTCTGGCGGGTGCCGACGCTTTACGCCTCTATTCAGGAAAAGGACTTCTCGAAGGATTATCCGATGATCCTGACCTCGGGGCGTCTGGTCGAATATGAGGGCGGCGGCGATGAGAGCCGGTCCAACCCATGGCTGGCCGAGCTTCAGCAGGACATGTTCGTGGAGATCAATCCGCGCGACGCCAATAACCTTGGCATCCGTGAAGGCGAACAGGTCTGGGTCGAAGGTCCGGAGGGCAACAAGGTCAAGGTGATGGCGATGGTGACCAACCGGGTCGAATCCGGCGTGGCCTTCATGCCCTTCCACTTTGGCGGCCATTTCCAGGGTGAAGACCTCAGGCATAAATATCCGGAAGGTGCCGATCCATATGTGCTGGGCGAGGCGTCGAACACGGCGCAGACCTATGGCTACGATTCAGTGACCCAGATGCAAGAGACCAAAGCGACTCTTTGCAAAATCTGGACAGCGTAAGGGAGAGAGAAGATGGCAAGAGCAAAGTTTCTCGTAGACGCCGAACGCTGCATTGAATGCAATGCCTGCGTAACAGCGTGCAAAAACGAGCATGAGGTGCCGTGGGGCATCAACCGCCGCAAGGTGGTGACGATCAATGATGGCTCACCGGGGGAGCGCTCGATCTCGGTGGCCTGCATGCATTGCTCGGATGCGCCCTGTATGGCGGTGTGCCCGGTCGATTGCTTCTATCAAAATGAGGAAGGCGTCGTTCTGCATTCCAAGGATCTGTGCATCGGCTGCGGCTATTGTTTCTACGCATGCCCCTTTGGCGCACCGCAATTCCCGCAAGCGGGCAATTTCGGATCGCGCGGCAAGATGGACAAATGCACCTTCTGCGCCGGTGGCCCGGAAGAAAACCACAGCCAGGCGGAATTCGCCAAATATGGGCGCAACCGGATCGCGGAGGGCAAGCTGCCGATCTGTGCAGAGATGTGCGCAACCAAGGCGCTTTTGGCAGGTGACGGCGACGTGGTCTCCGGCATCTACCGCGAGCGTGTGGTGGCGCGTGGCTTCGGCTCCGGCGCATGGGGCTGGGGCACGGCTTACGATCAGAAAGACGGCTAAAGCGTCATGCGAAAAACCTGAATCACATAACGCTGCCTGAAATCAGAGATTTTGGGCGCGTTATGTGATGCGTGATGTTTCAGGTATTTCGTCAGACGCTATAGGCCAAGCGCCTGTCCCGCAACAAGCTTCTGTGACCGTGCGGCCTCCGGGTGGCACGGTCTCTTTTTTGCGTCATCCCGGGTGAAACTTGCAGGCGCCGCTTGTCATGCGCCGTCCCGCACGGCACGACATGCGTCATGGTTCTGTCCGGCCGCCGCATCATTGCCCCGCTTCTGCTTTGCGCCGCTTTCGTGTCGCTGGCATGTGTGTGGAGGGGCTTCATCCTCGATGACAGCTTCATCACCTATCGCTATTCCGAAAATCTGGCCCGCCACGGCGCGCTGACCTGGAACCTTGGCCATGATCCGGTTGAGGGTTTTACCTCCTTTTTGTGGATGCTCGTCAATGCCGCCGGGATTGCGCTGGGTCTGTCTGCGGTTGTGACATCGCAGGTGATCTCTGTTCTTGCGGCCTGTGTGATGATCTGGGCGCTTTGGCAGGTCCTGCGCCCTGTGCCTGTGATGCTGGCCGTGGCGCTGGTGGCGGGGATCGCGCTCAGCCCCGTGATGGCCCTGCACGCCACGCAAGGTATGGAGACGATGCTTGCGGGGTTTTTGTACTTCCTGTCAACGCTGGGACTGGTCTTCTATCTCAAAGGCGGGCCAACCCGCTGGGCCGCCCTTTGGATCCTCAGCGCGGTCCTGTCCTTCATGGCCCGCCCCGAGGCCGCGCTTTTCCAGCTGCCGATGTTTGTCGCGTCGCTGCTGCTGCTGCGGCCCGACCAGCGGCGCGTGGTGGCGAAGCTCGCCCTGCCCGCGATTGTGTTCTGCATAGCCTATACCGCCTTTCGCTATTGGCATTTCGGCTACCTCTTTCCCAACACGTTTTACATCAAGGGCGCTGGCGAAAGACCGCTTTGGTCCGGCGCGGGCTATATGGCCCGGTTCGTGCAGAAGATGCTGGCGCCTTATCTGATCTTGTGGCTGGCGCTTGTCCTTCTGGCCCTGCGCCGCGCGCCCGCGATGTTGCGCCCGTATGGTCCGGCCATCCTGGGGTTGGCAGTCGCGGCGGGCTATCTGCTGACCATCCTGCCGATACAAGGCTATCTGCACCGTTTTGCAGCCCCGCTGCTGCCAAGTCTCCTGCTGCTCGCAAGCTTGCTCGCCGCAGAGCTCTACCGCAGCGGCTATGGGCCTGCTGCGGGCCGGGGCGTGCTGATCGCGGCGGGGGTGATGCTCGGGCTGGTGGCGCTTTGGCCGCTGCGGATGTGGCCCCAGGTAAGCTTTGAGACCGCGATCCGTTCGCAGACCGACCGGGTGCTTGCCGGCAAGGCATTGGCCGGGCTGGAGGGGCGGATGTTTGTCACCGAGGCGGGCGCGCTGCCTTACTATTCCGGCTGGATCGCGACAGATCATCTGGGGCTGAATGACGAGGTGATCGCGCAGGAAGGTCGGCTGACCCGCGCCCATATCGAGGCTTTCGCGCCCGACATGATCATGGCGCTGTTCCGCGCGCCGGTGAATTGGGAAAGCTATCCGGTGATGCTTGACTATATGGCCGATCAGGGGTTCGTCCCCGTCAGCGTCAATCACAAGACCAACTACCCGATGGACGGCCGCGAAGACCAGATCCATATCTACTTCGTCAACCCCGACGCGCCGCTATCGGCGCAGATCACCCGGCGGCTGCATGGCATCGAGGGGATCGACTATCTCGACACAGCGCCTTACCTGACCAGCTTTCAGGCGGCGATCCGGTCACGCGGGGGTTAGGGACTTTGCAAGTTCAGAGCGCTCGGCTAGTCTGACATCCATGCTCGGGCCTGGGAGGTTGCAATGTCAATTATACGTGTTTTTTTAAGCAGTCTGGTGCTGATATTGCATCTGGGCGCAGCGCAGGCGCAGGACAGCGCGCCGGAGCCCGACCGCTCGGCCACAGGTGGGGCGCAGACGCTCGAAGACATCATGGCCCGCCAGCGCGGCGAGGCGGTCGATAACAGCTTCCGGCGTGAGGGGGATGGCGGGACGCCTGCCGGAGACATAACCGGCGTATTGGGCACGCTGGGCGGCGCCTCCGACCCCGAGCTGTGGCGCGCGCTGCGCTTTGGCGATGCCAATATCACGGCCAGTAATTCAGGCCCTGCCGCCACGGTCCTCATTCAGGATAGCGGGATGGAGTGGCTCACCTTTCGCGAAGGCCCGCTTTTGCAATACGGGCTCTATCTGCTGGGGGGCACGCTGGTTCTGTTGCTGCTGTTCTTCCTGATCCGTGGCCGGGTCAAGATAGATGGCGAGAAAACCGGCCAGACCTTCGTGCGTTTCAAGGCGATAGAGCGGTTTGGCCATTGGCTTCTGGCAGGCTCGTTTATCCTGCTGGGTATCACCGGGCTTGTGTCGCTGGCGGGTCGCAAATTCATCATGCCGCTGATGGGCAAGGACAGTTTCGCAACCATCGCCCTGGCGAGCAAGTGGATCCATAACAACGTCTCCTGGGCCTTCATGATCGGGCTTGTGCTGATTTTCGTGATGTGGGTGGCCCATAATCTGCCAGATCGGACGGATATAAAATGGCTGCTCAAGGGAGGCGGGCTTTTTGGCGGGGGCCATCCTGCGGCCAAGAAGTTCAACGCGGGCCAGAAGTTGATCTTCTGGTCGGTCATATTGCTGGGCGGCTCGATCTCTGCCTCTGGCCTGTCGCTGCTCTTCCCGTTTGAGCTGCCGATGTTTGCCGCGACCTTCGAGAAGCTCAACGCCTTTGGCATCCCGCAGGCGCTGGGATTGGGAGAGCTTGCCACCACGCTCAGCCCGCATGCAGAGATGCAATATGCCCAGACCTGGCACACCATTGTCAGCTTCGTTTTGATGGCCATCATTCTGGCCCATATCTATATCGGCTCGGTCGGGATGGAAGGCGCCTATGACGCGATGGGCAGCGGCGAGGTCGAACAGCAATGGGCCAAGGAGCATCACAGCATCTGGGCGGCCGAGTTCGAGGCCGATGCGCAGGCCAAGACTGCCGCCATGCGTAGCGCCACCGGCTCCTGACCCATGCGGGCGCTGCTGATCGCGCTGCTTTTGCCCTGTGCCGCGCCCGCGCAGGAGTTCTTCACGCTCAAGGGTCACGGTGGCCCGATCATGGATATCGCCGTCGCCCCGGATGGCCGTATCGCGACGGCGAGCTTCGACAATTCGGTGGGGCTTTGGGAGGGCGAGACACCGCGCTGGTTTGAAGGGCACCGGGCTGCGGTCAATGCGGTGGTTTTTGCCGGGGAAGGTCTGCTGTCTGGCGGTGATGATAACGGCGTTTTGCAATGGCATGGGATGGACGGCCTCCCCGATCCCGGCCAGCGCCTTGAGGCGCATACGGCCAAGGTGACAGATATCGCGGTTGCTGCCAGCGGCAGCTTTGCGGCGACGGCAAGCTGGGATGGCACGATCGGTTTGGTCCGCCTGCCGGACCTGAGCCAAGGGTCGGTGCGTGTCGCGCCGCGCTCTGGCCCCGAACCGCTTCGCTTTCGCGGCCATGAGCAGGGTGTGAATGCCGTGGCCTTCTCGCGCGATGACAGGTTGCTCTATTCAGGCTCCAGCGACGGGACGATCCGGGTCTGGACTGTCGAGGATCAGACGGTACGGCAGGTGCTGGTCAGGCACGGGTTCGGCATCAATGAGCTGGTCCTTGGCGATGGTTGGCTGGCCTACGGGGCAGTTGACGGTGTGACCCGTGTGATCGACCCTGACAGTGGCGCACCGATCAAGGATTTCACGCTGGGGCGCAGGCCAATTCTGGCGATGGCCCATGACGGGGTCTCTCAGCTGGCGATTGGCGACGGCGAGGGCTTCATCATGGTGATCGACACGCAGGACTGGGCCATCACCCGCGATTTCCGCGCGACCAGACAGGGACCTGTCTGGGCCCTTGCATTCTCGCCCGACGGGCAGAATATTCATGCAGGCGGGCTGGAGGATATCGTCTATTCCTGGCCCGTCGAGACGATGGACAAGCATGGCCCGATGTCGAGCGAGACTCGCAGTTTTCTGCAGGACCCCGCTACGCTGCCCAATGGGGAGCGGCAGTTCAAACGCAAATGTTCCATCTGTCACAGCCTCACCGAAGGCTCTGAGCGTAAGGCGGGGCCGACATTATATGGCCTGTTTGGCCGTGCAGCGGGGGCGGTGGAGGATTACAGCTATTCAGAGATCCTCTCCGGCTCGGGTATTGTCTGGACGGCGGAGACGATTGATGGCTTGTTTGACGAGGGTCCGGACCACTATATTCCGGGCACGAAAATGCCGATGCAGCGGATCGTGGAGCAATCCGACAGGGACGATCTGATCGCCTATCTGCAAGCTGCGACCAAGGGGGAGGAATAAGATGAAAGCAATGCTGCTGGCCTTTGCAGCCATAGCGCTTATTGCCGTAGGGGCCAATTTCGGTTTGCAGAATGCCGGGTTCTCGGCTGCGGATCAGACCACGGGAAGCGCTGTCAGGCTGGATTAAAGCGTCATGTGCCGGGCGCGCGCGCCGCGTTCGATCGCTGCGGCATGCAGGCGGTCTATGTCGAGCTCATAGCGGATTTCCTCCAGCATGCGCAGCTCGGGCTGGCCCAGAAAATTGTCGGACGCGCCAACATCGCAGGCCAGAGCATAGGCTGTTTCAAACAAGCGCTCGGGCAGCTGCGCACGCAGCACGGTGAACAGCGCGTCGAGCCCGTCTTCGTGCTCAAACATCTCGCTCACCGCATTGGCGACAGTCTGGATGCGGTCCACGTCGTAATCGGCAAAGATCGGCAAATGGTGGACCGTCTGCTGGATCGACAAAAGCTCCGCCGTCCGGATATTGGCGTCAGACATCGACACCGCCATCATGACAGCAACCAGACAATCCTGGGCAGAAAACGGCAAGGTTTCTTGGGGCATATCCGGATCCAATTATGTTTGGTGAAATATCGGTTGCGGTGCAGAATATTGACGCGGGCCGGTGTGCACAATAGGTAGCAGCCTCTCACCGTTATGTAGGATAGCGGTGCTGGTTTTGAAAGATGTGTCATGTCTGATCTGCGCGATGCCGCCCTAAGCTCGAAAGCCTGGCCCTTTGTGACTGCGCGCGCCTTGCTCAAACGCTATGAAAAAGCGCCGCCCGAGAAAGGCTATGTGCTGTTTGAGACAGGCTACGGTCCGTCGGGTCTGCCCCATATCGGCACATTCGGAGAGGTTGCGCGCACCACAATGGTGCGGCGGGCCTTTGAGCTGCTGTCGGATATCCCGACCAAGCTGATCTGCTTTTCCGATGATCTCGACGGGATGCGCAAAGTGCCGGGCAATGTGCCGAATGCCCAACTGCTTGAGCCGCATTTGCAGCGGCCCCTGACCGATGTGCCCGACCCGTTCGGGACGCATGAGAGCTTTGGTGCGCATAACAACGCGAAACTGAACAGTTTTCTGGATCGGTTCGGGTTCGAGTATGAGTTTATCTCGTCCACGGAATTCTACCGCTCCGGCCGCTTTGACGCAGTCCTTCTGCGCGCGGCGGAACGCTATGACGATGTGATGAAGGTGATGCTGAAAAGCCTGCGGGAGGAACGTCAGGCCAGCTATTCGATCTTCCTGCCGATCCATCCCGAAACCGGGCGGGTGCTATATGTGCCGATGAAACATGTCGATGCGGCCAAAGGCGAGGTGACATTTGATGATGAGCAGGGGCGTGAATGGACCCTGCCTGTCACCGGGGGAAATGTGAAGCTGCAATGGAAACCCGATTTCGGGGCGCGCTGGGCTGCGCTTGATGTGGATTTCGAGATGTATGGCAAGGATCATTCGACCAATACCCCGATCTATGACCGGATCTGCGAGATCCTTGGCGGGCGCAAGCCGGAGCATTTCACTTACGAGCTGTTTTTGGATGCTGACGGTCACAAGATTTCCAAGACGACCGGCAATGGCGTGTCGATTGATGAGTGGCTGAGCTATGCCTCCTCCGAGAGCCTTTCCTATTTCATGTATCAAAAGCCGCAGACCGCCAAGCGGATGCATTTTGACGTGATCCCCAAGGCGGTTGACGAGTATCACCAGCAATTGCGCGGCTACGCCGATCAGGATGTAACGCAGCGGCTGAACAATCCGGTGTTTCATATTCATGGGGCTGATGTGCCGGGTTCGAACATGGTGGTCCCGTTCTCGATGTTGCTCAACCTTGCCGGGGTGGCCAATGCCGAGGAGAAGTCGCAGCTGTGGGGCTTTATCCAGCGCTATGCGCCGGATGCCTCGCCCGAGACCCATCCTGATCTCGATGAGGCGGCGGGTTTCGCGGTGCGCTATTACAAGGATTTCGTGGCCCCCGCCAAGACCTACCGAATGCCAAGCGATCTGGAGCGCGAAGCCCTTCTGGATCTGCGATCCCAGCTGAAATCCTGGGACGGCGGGTTGGATGCCGAAGCCTTGCAAGGCGTGGTTTTTGCATGTGGTCGGGAGCGGTTCGATCCGTTGCGCGACTGGTTCAAGGCGCTTTACGAGGTGCTTTTGGGTGCCTCCCAGGGCCCCCGTTTCGGTGGTTTCATTGCGCTTTACGGGGTCGATGAGACAGTTGCTCTGATCGACAAGGCGCTGGCCGGTGATCTGGTGAGTTGAAAGGCGGCGCATTTGGTCTAGCTTTGCCTCAAACAGCAAGGAGAGTTGGATGCGTTTCTTATTGGCAAGCCTACTGGCGGTTTTCGTGATCACAGGCGCGCAGGCGCAAGACCGCGTGCCTGCGATCGAACAGACGATTCAGAGCCAGATCGATGCGTTTCTGGTCGATGATTTTGACACGGCCTTCACCTTCGCGTCGCCTGGCATCCGGGCGTTTTTCGGCACTTCGGAGCGGTTCGGCCAAATGGTTCAGGACGGTTTTCCGATGGTCTGGCGACCCAGCGATGTGACCTTTCTCGAACAGAGGGAGAGAGGAAATTACCGTGTACAAAATGTACTTTTCCGTGATGCATCGGGCGTTCCGCATCTTATGGAATACACGATGATCGAAACCGAGCAGGGCTGGCAGATTGACGGCGTCAGACCCCTGGTTGATCCCGCTATCGGCACCTGACAGCCGTACGCAGCCTTAGCGCGTCATTAATCATCGACGCCTAGAAGCCCCCCTCAGCCATGTGTCAACCGCGTGGCGATTTTCCAACATGAGCAGCAAGACCATAGCCACCCTGCGGGGGTGCATTTGGCCGGGTCTTGGGAAAAAGGGGTTACATGAACAAGGCGATTACCGAGGGGCTGTTACTGACCCCGCCAGCATTTTCAAATGGTCTCGAGGTCTGGTCGCGTGGCGATGGGACACCCGGCACGGCCACCTATAACAACTATGCCACGGCGGCTTTCGTGCCCGCGGATCAGGATTTTAGCGGCTGCCTTGAGGTGCTCAAGACCGAAAGCACCCAGCGCTTGCGCTATATGGGCGAGACGCCGTTGCAGCCGGGATGCTATTTGCAGATCAAGGCGCGGGTGAAGGTCCTCTCGGGCAATCTGCCGATTGTGCGCATTGCGGGATATGCCGGGGACGCTCAGGGAAATCCCGTTCCCAACGTGACGCTGACGGGGCCGAACCGGGCGCTTGAGAGCTATGGTGACATCGTCGAGGTCAGCGCCATTGTCGGCACCGGTGCCAGGTCGGGCGTTGACATGATCTGGGGGGATGAGGCGGTCTATGGCCATTTCGGGCTTGATCTCATTGGCCCCAATGGCGGCGTGGTGCGCATTGACGATCTGGAAATCACCGATGTGACAGGCGCCTTCCTGCGTACGATGATGGATTGGGTCGATGTAACGGATTATGGCGCAATCGGGGATGGGGTGACGGATAATGTCGCTGCCTTTGAGGCTGCAGATGCGGCCGCAGCCGGGCGCAGTATTCTGGTCCCGGACGGGGTCTATTTCATGGCCAGAAATCTGACGCTGGACAATCCGGTGCGCTTTCAGGGCACGGTGTCCATGGCTGACAGCACCTATCTGTCGCTGAGACGAAATTTCGAGCTCGACAGCTATGTGGCCGCTTTCGGCGATGAGGTTCTGGCCTTCAAGAAGGCGTTTCAGACCTTGCTGTTGACGGGCGATCACGACAGTCTGGATCTCAACGGGCGCTCCATCGCGCTGGAGGCCCCCATTGATATGGCGGCGACCGTGCCAGGAAAGGACACGCATACCACACGGCGCGTGATCCGGAACGGTCAGTTCAATGCTCGCGCAAGCTCGGGTTGGGATACGGGTGTGGTGACGTCGCCCGCGCGCTATCAAACGAGCAATCCGTTCACTCTGACCAATGTGACGAATGTCGCCAATATCGAGGTCGGCTCGCTGGTCTCGGGCAACGGGGTCGGGCGCGAGGTATATGTCAGATCGCGCAACATAGGCGCGCAGACGCTTGAGCTGTGCAATCCGCTTCACGATGCTGCCGGGACACAGACCTATACATTCACGCGTTACCGCTACATGCTGGATTTCAGCGGTTTCGAGAAAATCAGCCAGTTCAATCTGGCGGATATCGATTTCAAATGTGACGGGATCGCCAGTGCCGTGATGATCTCGAAGGATGGGATCATCTGGCAATTCCGCGATATCTTCTTCAACAAACCCAAGGATCGCGGCGTATCGTCCATTGGGCGGGCCTGTCAGGGGATGCAGATCGACAATTGCCAGTTCCTGTCGAATGAGCAACCGCTGCCCGCGCAGCAACGCCGGACGATTGGCTTTAACGTAAACGCCAATGACAGCAAGATCCGCAACAACCGCGCAGTGCGCTGGGGGCATTGGGGCGTGATGAATGGCTCTGGGCATATGATCCAGGGCAATCACTGGTTTCAGGGCGACGAGGAACAGCTGGCCACGCGTCAGGCTGGTCTGATCCTGACCAAAACAAACTCCAAGATCGTGATCACCGGAAACTATATCGATAATTGTTTCATCGAGTGGAATAACGAGCATGACCCCGATCCGGAACACTCCAACGAGCTCAGCTTCGGCGGCTTGTCGATCACCAGCAATATTTTCACTTCTTCTCAGGTCGGGCCCTGGTTTTGCTTTATCGTTCTCAAGCCTTTCGGGCCGGGCCATTTCATGAATGGGCTGGTGGTGACCGGCAACACGTTCAGATCGCTTGATGGGGATATTGATCGTATTGAGAAACTGGATGACAGCGTGGCCTCTTTCGATCTGTCACGGACACGCAATGTGACCTGGACCGGCAATACCTATCACGGCGTGAGCCAATGGACGGCAAGCCCGGTCTCGGTCGAGTTCAGCGAGTCTTCGCCGGCCTCGATCTGGACGTGTGACTTCTCGGACTGGTTGCCCTTTGGAGGAGAGCTGCGCAACATAGGGTCCGTTGCCGCCAAGGGCCCTCTGCGGGCGAGCAATAACGTCATTCAATATGCAACACCCTATACGGTGGCAGGACAGGGCAGCACCAAAGGCGCGGCACATCTGGTCTGGCCACAAGATCTCAAGGGCAAGGTGCGGGTAACAGGGCAAGTCGATAACCCGGCTTGAACGGTTCGGGAATTAATAGCGTCTGACGAAATGCCTGAAACATCAGGTGTCACGTAACGCGCCCAAATCTTTGATTTCAGGCAGTGTTACGTGATTGAGGTTTTTTCGCATGACGCTTTAAGCCCGAACCAAACGCGCCAAGGGCTGCCTCAGCCGAGACGGCATGCCGCACATCCCTCTCATCGCATTGCTGGGCAATAGGACTGTCGGGCGGGGGCAAACGCGGCCAATCGGTCGAGAGAAGCTTGCGCAAACTGCGCGGCTTCTCTCATCTCGCCCATGTCACACAAGGCGTCAATTTCATAAACCGCATCAAGCCATGATCAAGCCGCTGCACGAGGAATGCCTGGACAGCAGATTTGACGATAACCAAATTCTGGCCCGCACTGAGGGCCGTTTGCTATACGCCTTTCATACGTTGCGGCTTCTTTCAGGATCGGCCTGTCCAAGGTCAAATCAAGCACCACAAGCCGCAGACGCTGGTTTTTCTTCTCCAGCTCTTTCAGTCTCATCCCGGAAGCTGTTCCGGGAGATGCATCTTAGCCTTGGCGGGCTTTGAAACGGCGTTGTGTCTTGTTGATCACGTATACCCGGCCCTTGCGACGCACAACCCGGCAATCCCGGTGGCGCGACTTCAGGGAGCGAAGCGAGTTTCTGACCTTCATGTCTCTTCTCCTATCGTCAAAGCGCGCGTGCGCCTTTGGTTAATCCCGTACCTCAAAACAGAGGCCCTTGCGATGGTGGGCACTACTAGGTTCGAACTAGTGACCCCTTCGATGTCAACGAAGTGCTCTACCACTGAGCTAAGCGCCCATCTAACCGCCCTGTCCGGGGCCGTCTGCAACAAAGTTGAGGCGGCCAGAACATATCGGTTCGCGCTCTATAAAAGGAGTCGGTTTGCGGTTCAAGGGCTTTTGAACCCGCCATAAAATCGCCTATAGTTGTGGGTAGTGAGGTTTTATGACGCGCAAGCCATATACTTTGTCCCTGCCGGATATCCAGACCACCTCTGTGGTTTTCGCAAGCCCGCATAGCGGTCGCTACTACTCGCCAGCTTTTCTGGAGGGCTCTGTCCTGGATGAAATGACGGTCCGGTCCTCGGAAGATGCTTTTGTGGATCAGTTGATCGAGGTCGCTCCATCCTGCGGGGCACCGTTGCTCAGCGCCGTCTGGCCGCGGGCCTATCTGGATTTGAACCGCTCTCCGGATGAGTTTGACCCCGGTCTTATCAAGGGTGTGCGCAATGTGTCTCATAATCCACGGATCTCATCTGGTCTTGGTGTCATCCCGCGCGTGGTGTCAAACGGGCGGGCGATATATAGCGGCAAGCTGTCACTGGCCGAAGCGACGCTGAGGGTCGAGAACTGCTGGAAGCCATATCACAGCGCACTCGACCGTTTGATGACCGGGACGCGCGAGAAGTTCGGAGATGCGATCTTGATCGATTGTCACTCCATGCCGCACGAAGCTGTTGAGGCCGTGGTTCAACCCGGAAGGCCGCGCCCTCAGGTCGTTCTGGGCGACAGGTTTGGCGCTTCTGCCTCGGGCGAGATCGTCGAGCGGATAGAGCAGGTCTTTCTGGAGGCGGGGCTATGTGTGAGCCGCAATGCGCCTTTTGCGGGGGCGTATATTGCACAGCATTACGGGCGGCCGTCACGTGGCATGCACGCCATTCAAATAGAGATCGACCGGTCGCTTTATCTCGATGAAGCAACGGTACAGCCCAATGAGAACTTTATGGCCTTTCGCGACCTGATGTCGGGCATTGTTTCCGAAATCGCCGATATAGGCTTGGCGCGACTTCCACTGGCTGCAGAGTAGGGTGGGTAGAATTCCTGCCCACCCTAAGCCGTCTGATCACCGATAAAGGCGGCGCTTTGCCGTCGGGCCGCGGATGCTGGCCTCAGACTGACGCGGCTTTGCTGCGCGGCCCCGTAACGAACCAGATCACGAAACCTATGACGGGAAGCACGAGCACGAGAAGGATCCAGAGGGTTTTCGCGCCAGGTGTCTCGTCGCTCGAAAAGATATTCACGATTGCATAGATGCCTGAGACGAAGATCAGAAAGCCGAGTATGCCGTATTCCATGGTAAATCTCCCTTGGGATGTCTGTCATCACCACCCTAAACTGCCGAAAAGGGGAAAAGTTCCATCATGTGATCAGGGGTAGCAATCGTTTTGGAATGCGTTCACGGCAGGCCACTTCGCCCTGCGCGGTCAAACTTGACCCTTTTGCAGCTATGCCGGGCCATGTTCGGTGAGGGCTATCTTTTTGCGCTACGGCCTGTGCGCATCACCTCAGAGCGCGTCCTTTTACAATCGCATCGGGGCCGAACCGCTCTCTTATCTTGTCTGTCGCGCGCTCTGTTTCGCTGCGCTTCATGGCCTCAGGATCAAGCAGGTCGCCCGAGCGGTCTGCCCCCGTCTCGGGTATCAGGTCGCTGATGCCGACGCCCAGCAGGCGGTAGGGCCCCTCACTCACCTGATCGAACATGGCGCGGGCAGTGCGGTAAATCTTGTCGGTCATCTGCGTGGCATCGCGCAATGAGTGACGACGGGTAATGAGCCGGAAATCCGCGCGCTTGAGCTTCAGCGTCACCACCCGCCCTGCAATCTCCTTTGCCTTTGCCCGATCGGCGACTTTCTCGGACATCCGCCACAGATGGCCGTCGAGCAGGTTGGGATCGGCGGTATCTTCGCTGAACGTGGTCTCATTGGAGATGCTCTTGACCGGCGCGCGCGCATCGACCCTGCGGTGATCCTCGCCCCGTGCCAGATGCCACAGCCGGTCGCCCATCGAGCCAAAACGCGTATGCAGGTCCTTGCGATCCCAGCGCAGCAGGTCGGCGAAGGTTCGGATGCCCGCCTTGGCAAGGCTGTCACGACTGACGGCCCCGACACCCCAGATCAGCGAGACGGGCTTGTCGCGCAGAAACGCGCCCGTTTCCGCTTTGCCGATGACAGAGAAGCCACGTGGCTTGTCGAGATCAGAGGCGACCTTGGCCAGAAACTTGTTATGGCTGAGCCCGATGGAGCCGGTGATACCCAGCTCGGTCTCCATTCGGTTGACCAGACGCGCCAGCATTGCCGCAGGGGGCGCGCCATGCAGCTTCTGGGTGCCGGTCAGATCGAGAAACGCCTCGTCAAGCGACAGTGGCTCAATAGCGGGGGTCAGTTCTTCCATCAAGGCGCGGATCTGGCGCGAGACGGCGACATAGACATCCATCCGCCCACGCACCACTTCGGCCTCGGGGCAGAGTTTGAGCGCCTTGAACATGGGCATGGCTGAGCGCACACCTTTTATGCGTGCAATATAGCAGGCGGTTGAGACGACGCCGCGACGCCCTCCGCCAATGATAACGGGTTTGTCGCGAAGCGCGGGGTTATCGCGTTTCTCCACGCTGGCATAGAAAGCGTCGCAATCCATATGGGCGATGGCCAGCTCATTTAATTCGGGGTGTGAGATGACACGTGGGCTGGCGCAACTGGGACAGCGCTTGCCCTGATCAAAGCAGCTTAGACAATTGCGACACAGCGACGACATAAGTTTTGTCATAAAAGAACTGTAATTGAGACACAACGACGCCTGCTATAGGCCTTATACCTTTAAATCACGCGGCTGTGACCCTAGCTCTGGCAGGGGTGGAGAGGAGTTGAGATGGATATATTGGAAGAGCTGATCGCGGGGTTTGTCGGAGACAACTCGGTTTTGCTGCTTTTGGCCGCGTTGGTCATCGTCGTAATTCTGACGGCGGTTCGCATCGTGCCACAATCGGAGAAATACGTGGTGGAGCGGTTCGGAAAACTGCGCTCTGTACTGGGACCGGGGATCAATCTGATCGTACCGTTCTTCGACAAGGTAGCGCATAAGATCTCCATTCTGGAACGTCAGCTGCCGACCAACCGGCAGGATGCGATTACGTCGGATAACGTGTTGGTCCAGGTCGAAAGCTCGGTCTTCTACCGTGTGATCGAGCCCGAAAAGACCGTCTACCGTATTCGCGATATCGACGCGGCAATTGCCACAACGGTTGCGGGCATCGTGCGCTCGGAGATCGGTACGCTCGAGCTTGATGAGGTTCAATCGAACCGGGCGCAGTTGATCCTGCGCATTCAGGCCGCACTTGAGAAAATCGTGGATGATTGGGGGATCGAGGTGACGCGCGCCGAGATTCTCGACGTCAACCTTGACGATGCGACACGCTCGGCCATGCTGCAGCAGCTCAACGCGGAGCGCGCGCGCCGGGCGCAGGTCACCGAAGCCGAGGGTGCAAAACGTGCGGTGGAGCTTAACGCGGATGCGCAGCTCTACGAGGCCAAGCAATTGGCGGAGGCGCGCCGGATTGAAGCCGATGCGGAGGCCTATGCAACAGGCGTGGTCGCGCAGGCTATCAAGGAGAACGGCATTGAGGCTGCTCAATATCAGGTCGCGTTGAAACAGGTCGAGGCACTGACCGCTGTGGGGCAGGGGGATGGCAAGCAAACAGTTCTGCTTCCCTCATCTGCGCTTGACGCGTTCGGCGATGCCTTTGGCTTGCTGAAGGGGAGGTCTTGATGGTCTGGTCTGACTATTGGGTCTGGTACGCGGCGGCCTTGGTGCTTGCCATTCTCGAGATTCTGATTCCGGGCTACATCCTGCTGGGCTTCGCGATCTCGGCGGGCGTTGTGGGGACGGTGTTCTATTTCGGCGGGGGCTTTGCGGCGTATCTTGCAAGCTCCATGCCGGTGACGCTTGTGGGCTTCTCGGTCGTGGCATTGGTGATCTGGCTGGTGATGCGCCAGATCTTTGGCAACCCGCGCGGGCAGGTAAAGATATGGGACACCGACATTAATGATAACTGAGCGTGGCGAAGGCCCGCCTGGGCCCTCTGACCGGTGATCAATCAAAACACCCCCTGCGCGTTGCAGTGGGTGTTTTTTTGGTTCCGTTTCCCCGGTTTCAGATCACTTATTTCAACGTTTTCACGCATTCGTCTGATTTTCT
>CAYGUB010000004.1:0-15219 GCA_964352845.1 uncultured Rhodobacterales bacterium
GCTGTCGGGCATGGGACTGCATCTGGGCATGGATATCGTTGACTGGCCACCTGAGAATATCGAGGACCTGGCCAAGAAATTCGAAGACGCGTTCTGATCTCTACCGGTAAGGCGGGCTTAAGCCCGCCTTACCACCAAAATGCCGGCGATATGACCGGGAAAACATGCGCAATCCCGCGCCAAGGAGAGCAAGCGACACGCATCGCGGGCCGGACAAAGTCTAAAGAAGGAACGACAAAATGCGTCACGCACGGGGCTATCGCCGCCTGAACCGCACTCATGAACACCGCAAGGCCCTGTTCATCAATATGTGTGGCTCGCTCATCGAGCATGAGCAAATCAAGACAACTCTGCCAAAAGCTAAGGAATTGCGCCCCATCATCGAAAAGATGATCACGCTGGCCAAGCGCGGCGATCTGCATGCGCGTCGTCAGGCCGCCAGCAAGCTGCGTCAGGACAAGGATGTCGCCAAGCTGTTCGACGTGCTGGGGCCCCGTTACAAGGACCGCCAAGGCGGCTATGTGCGCGTTCTCAAGGCGGGTTTCCGTTACGGGGACATGGCACCGATGGCGATCATTGAATTCGTCGACCGCGATGTCGACGCCAAGGGTGCGGCGGATCGTGCCCGGCTTGAAGCGGAAGAAGCCGCCGATAGCTGATCGTCACCTCACCGATTGAGTGCTTTGAAACCCCGCTTTGATCCAGCGGGGTTTTTTGATCGCGGCAAGGTGCATTGAAAAAGCGGGGCAAATGCTCAAACTCCTCCCAGGCTATATTTGGAGGCGTCATGCGATTTCTTTGTGTTTTGCTGATTGGTCTGATGGGTCTGGGCCAGGCTGTGGCCCAGACCAAGACGAAAATACCTGAAAACGCTGCGGAAATCAGCCTCAGTTTTGCGCCGCTTGTCCGGCAGGCGGCCCCCGCCGTTGTCAATATTTTCGCAAACCGCATCGTTGAGACCCGCACCAGCCCGTTCATGCGGGACCCGATGTTTGAGGGCTTCATGCGGGAGTTCGGCCAGTCCCGCCCGCGTGTCCAGAACTCGCTTGGCTCGGGCGTGATCCTGTCTGCCGATGGCATTGTGGTCTCGAATTACCATGTGGTCGGCATGGCCACCGAGATCCGCGTCGTGCTCAATGATCGGCGCGAGTTTCAGGCGCAAGTGTTGCTGGCCGATCAGGATAGCGACATCGCGATCCTCAAGATTACCAGCGAGCAGGCGCTGCCTTGGCTGGAATTTCGCGACAGTGATCAGGTTGAGGTGGGCGAGCTTGTGCTTGCCATAGGCAACCCGTTTGGCATCGGCCAGACCGTCAGTTCCGGCATTATTTCGGGGCTGGCCCGGTCGGGCGTGGCTACCGGCAATGCGCGGGGCTATTTCATCCAGACAGATGCGCCCATTAACCCGGGCAATTCCGGGGGCGCCCTGATTGACATCAAAGGACGGCTCATCGGGGTTAATACGTCCATCCTGACACGCTCTGGCGGCTCGAATGGGGTGGGGTTTGCCATCCCGTCCAATCTGGTTGCGCGATTTGTGGAACAGGCCGTCGCGGGCAACAGCCAGTTCATCCGGCCCTGGGCAGGGATCAACGGGCAGGCGGTGACCTCTGATATCGCGCAAGGATTTGGCCTGGCTGTGCCCGAGGGTGTGGTGATCACCGCCATTCACCCTCAAAGCCCCTTTGTGCAGGCCGGGCTGGGCGTTGGGGATATTGTGCTCAGCGTTGACGACCAGCCGGTCTACGGGCCTGCCGAGATGCTGTTTCGAATGTCCGTGCGCCAGATCGGCGACCAGATGCGGGTGGAATATCTCTCGGATGGGCAGAGCGCTGTCACGCAGGTGGCCCTGATCGCAGCCCCGGAAGCCCCGCCGCGCGAGCGGAGATTGATCTCCGAGGGTCCATTGGCGGGGCTGGATCTGTCCAATATCAACCCGGCCGTCCAGTCCGAACTGGGGCTGGCCACAAGCGCGCAAGGCGTGGTGGTCGTCGAGGTCTCCGGCCCCCTGCGCCGCGTTGGACTGCAGGCCGGTGATGTCATTCAGGCGATCAATGGCCAGGCTGTCAAAAGCCCGGCCGACGTCGAGGTGATCTCTCGCCAGCGGATCAGGCAATGGCGGATCGACGGGATACGTGGCCTGCGCCGCTTCACCTACCGGTTGCAGATCTAGCCTGGAAGCCCGCCTTGTTGTCGCCGCTCCCGCAGCTTGGCGAAATAGTCCAGCCGTTTGCGCATTTCGCGCTCATAGCCGCGCTCAGGCGGGTCGTAGAAGGCGGTCCGCTCCATGCCATCGGGGAAGTAATGCTGGCCGGAAAACCCGTCTTGCGCATCATGGTCATAGGCATATCCGTCGCCGTAGCCCTCATCTTTCATCAGCGAGGTCGGCGCATTGAGGATATGTTTGGGCGGTGGCTCGGAGCCGGTCTGTTTGGCCATGCGCATCGCCGCCTTGAAAGCCACATAGCCCGCATTTGATTTTGGCGCGAGCGCGAGATAGATCACCGCCTGTCCCAGCGCCAACTCTCCCTCGGGCGAGCCGAGCCGCTCATAGGTCTCCCAGGCATCGATGCAAAGCCGAACCGCGTGGGGATCGGCCAGCCCGATATCCTCGCCCGCGTTCAGCATCCGCGCCAGCCAGTAGATCGCGGCATCGGGATCAGAGCCACGCACTGATTTGTGCAAGGCAGAGATCAGGTTGTAATGACCGTCACCGGATTTGTCATATTGCGCCGCGCGGCGTTGCAGGCGCGCGGCCAGATCTTTCGACCCCAGTGGCTGCGCGGGTTTCATGGACGCGATTTGCTCAATCAGGTTCAGCAGCGCGCGCCCGTCGCCATCGGCCATCTCCACCAAGCCGTCGCGCGCGCCCGGCTCCAGCGGCAGGGGCGTGCCCAGCATCTGTTCGGCGCGGGTGATCAACTCTGACAAGGCTTCGGGCTCCAACCTGCGCAACACCAGCACTTGGGCGCGTGACAGCAAGGCCGAGTTCAGCTCAAAAGACGGGTTTTCCGTTGTGGCTCCGACCAGCACAATCGTGCCATCCTCCATATGCGGCAAAAACCCGTCCTGCTGCGCCTTGTTGAAACGGTGGATCTCGTCGACAAAAAGCAGTGTGCCCCGACCGATTGCGGCCCGCGTCTTGGCGGCCTCGAAGACCTTGCGCAACTCTGCCACGCCGGAAAAGATCGCGCTGATCTGGACAAAGGCGCGATCCGACGCATCGGCCAGCAAGCGGGCGATGGTTGTCTTGCCCACACCGGGCGGTCCCCAGAAGATGAGCGAAGACAGGCTATTTGCCGCCAGCATTGCGCCCAGAGGTGCCTCCGGGCCGAGCAGATGATCCTGACCGATCACATCCTCCAGCCGCTCCGGGCGGAGCCGGTCGGCAAGTGGCCGGTCCCGCGCAGGTCTGGGGGCTGTGCCCGGTTGGGTGTCGAAAAGATCGCTCATGCGGCCCTGTCTAGCGGAAGGGGCGCTGGTTGGAAATTGCGATGATGCGGCGGGGCGCGCGCGAAACTTGACTTTGCCCCGCGCACGTCCGACAGAGCGGGCATGATTTTCACAATGCTACAGGTCGCACTCGGGGGTGCCATTGGTGCTGCTTTGCGCTTTGCCGCCGGGATCGGGGTGTTGCGTCTGACCGGCCCGGGCTTTCCGCTGGCTGTTCTCAGCGTCAATATTCTGGGCTCATTCCTCATGGGGCTTTTTGTCGTGATCGCGGCTGCACGGGGTCTTGGCCATTGGCAGCCTTTCGTAATGACGGGCATTCTGGGAGGGTTTACCACCTTCTCCGCCTTCTCGCTGGAGGCGTTCACCCTGTTTGAGCGGGGAGAGACGGGCGCTGCGATCATCTATGTTCTGGCCTCGGTGGTGGGGTCAATTGCAGGGCTGGTCGCGGGCGTGATACTGGCGCGCGGGGTGTTTGCATGAGCCGGGTCGAGACGCGCCATATAGGCCCCGATGAGGCCGAGCAGCGGCTCGATCGCTGGTTTCGCCGCCATTTCCCGCATATCAGCCAAGGCCGCATCGAGAAGATGTGCCGCAAGGGCGAAATCCGCGTCGATGGGGGGCGGGTGAAGTCGAATACGCGCGTAGGCCCGGGGCAGGCGGTCCGCATCCCGCCACTGCCGACACAGGAAGTCGTCGCCGAGCAATCGCGTGTGCGCCATATCTCCAAGGCGGATGCCGAGATGATCCGCGCCTGTGTGATCTACAAGGATGATGACGTGCTGGTCCTGAACAAACCGCCCGGCCTGCCAGTGCAGGGTGGCAGCAAGCAGACCCGCCATGTCGATGGGTTGGCCCCGGCGCTGCAATTTGAAAAGCCCGAGCCGCCGCGTCTGGTCCACAGGCTCGACAAGGACACATCGGGCGTGCTGGTCATGGCCCGCACGCAGGCCGCGTCCTCGAAACTGACAGCGGCGTTTCGGCATCGCAACACGCGCAAGATCTACTGGGCGATGGTCGCGGGCGTGCCTTATCCCAAGATCGGCAAGATCAAATACGGGCTGATGAAAGCGCCCGGCCATGGCAAGGGGGGCGAGGGTGAGAAGATGCACTGCATCCACCCGCGCGAGCTGAGCGCCAACCCCACCGCCAAGCGCGCAGAAACCGATTACGCAACGCTGTGTTTTTTGGGCCAGCGAGCCGCCTGGATGGCTTTGGTGCCTATTACCGGCCGGACCCATCAGCTGCGTGCGCATATGGCCGAGATGGGCCATCCTATCGTGGGAGACGGCAAATATGGCGGCTCCGCGCAGGAAAATCAGGGCGATGGCTGGGGCAGTCAGCTGGGCGAGGAGATCTCGAAGAAACTGCATCTGCATGCGCGATCGCTTCAGATCGAGCATCCGGGCAATGGGTCGATCCTGGAGCTTACGGCGCCTTTGCCGGAGCATATGAAGCGCAGCTGGGACTATCTGGGCTGGGGTGAGGCGGATGTGCCCAAGGACCCGTTCGACGCGGATGAGCAATGGCAGCCCTGAAACTGGTTGTCTTTGATATGGACGGCACGTTGATCGACAGTCTCGCCTCGATCAAGGCCTCCATGCGCAGCGCCTTTGACGCCTGCGGCCTGCCGCAGCCCGATGCGCGGGCCGTCAGCCATATTGTCGGGCTTTCCTTGCCGCAGGCGATGGACCGGCTTTGCCCGGGCCTTGGCGATGCGCAGCTTGACCGGCTGGTCGAGGCCTACAAGGGCTCGTTCAAATCACGCGCAGAGGCGGCAGGCGCGCCATCGCAGGAGGGGCTGTTTCCCGGTGCGCGCGACGCGCTGGAACGGTTATCGTTTCGCGATGACGTCTTGCTTGGCATTGCCACGGGTAAATCGCGGCGCGGGCTGGACCGTGTGCTTGATGAGCACGGGTTGAGCTCTTATTTCACGACGACACAGGCGGCCGATGATCACCCGTCCAAGCCGCATCCTTCCATGTTGGAGCAATGTCTGCGCGATACCGGGGCAGAGGTCGCAGATAGCGTCATGATAGGAGATACGAGTTTCGATATGGAGATGGGGCAGGCGGCCGGATTTGCAACGATTGGTGTGGAATGGGGCTATCACCCGGCGGACATGCTGGCACCGCTGTGCACGCGGATGATCGACCGGTTCGCGGCGCTGGACCGGGCGCTTGAGGATATCTGGTCGGAGGTGGGAAAGCGCGCATGAGCGAATGGGCAGCGAAGCGGTTCTGGACACAGGCCCGCGCCATGAAAGTTGAGGATGGCTTTACGGTGCATCTTGATGACCGGCCCGTACGCAGTCCCGCCAAGGCGCCCCTGATTGTGCCGACGCGCGCGGTCGCCGAAGAGATCGCGCAGGAATGGCAGGCACAGGACACGCTGATCAAGCCCGATACGATGCCCTTCACGCGTGCCGCGAACTCGGCCATTGATCGTGTCACGCCGCAACATGCAGAGGTCGCAGCGTTGATTGCCGATTATGGCGATAGCGATCTGATCTGCTACCGGGCTGAAGGTCCCGATGGGCTGGTCAGGCGTCAGGCCGAAGCCTGGGACCCTCTGATCGGCTGGGCGGCAGATCACCTTGATGCCTCTCTGCGCACGCAAACGGGGGTGATGCATGTGGCCCAGGACGCAGGCGCACTGTCGCGCCTGCGTCAGCGGGTCGCGGCGTTTGACGCTTTTGAGCTGACGGCGTTTCATGATCTGGTCGCCCTGTCAGGCTCGCTGGTGCTGGGCTTTGCGGCCTGCAGCGATCTGCACCCGGTGGATCACTTATGGGACATAAGTCGAATCGATGAGAACTGGCAGATCGAGCAATGGGGCGCAGATGAGCAGGCCGAAGCCGATGCAGCGGTCAAACGCACGGCTTTTCTCAATGCCCATAGATTCTACAAGGCATGCGCCGGGAAGTGACGATTTGGGTCAATAGTTGAAAGTAATGCGAAATTACGCGTCTCAGCCAAGGTTTCCCTTGAAAAACCAAGCGCATGACGGAGGGTAAATTGGGGAAATTATCTTGACCTAAGGCGCGTGATTTGGCCTTATCTGCGGTTATCGAGGGGGAGGATCCTCGCTTAACGCGTTCGGCGCGCATATGTCGCCGGTTTGTAGGCACCCCGTTTTAGGGTGGACCATCAGGAAGAGGTAAACATGAAAAGATCTTTAGTTTTTGGCGCATTCGCTGTTGCGGGCCTCGCGGCCACGGCGTCGGGTGCTGCGACGCTTGACGAAGTGAAGGCACGTGGCAAGCTGAACTGTGGCGTGACCACCGGCGTACCGGGCTTCGCTGAGCCAGACGCAAACGGTGTGTGGCAAGGCTTTGACGTTGCTGTCTGTCGTGCTGTGGCGGCTGCCGTTCTGGGCGATGGCAACGCTGTAGAGTTCGTTCCGACGACGGGTAAAACGCGCTTCACCGCTCTGGCCTCCGGCGAGATCGACATGCTGGCACGCAACACCACCTGGACGTTTTCACGCGATGTCGACCTGAAATTCGAATTTACCGGCGTGAACTATTACGACGGTCAGGGCTTCATGGTTCCAAAAGAGCTTGGCGTCTCTTCAGCCACTGAGCTTGACGGCGCAACGGTCTGCATCCAGACCGGCACCACGACCGAGCTGAACCTGGCGGATTACTTCCGCTCCAACAATATCAGCTATGAGCCCGTTCCGATTGAGACCGGCGCGGAAGCTGTTCAGCAGTACAACGCTGGCGCATGCGACGTCTACACGACGGATGCCTCCGCGCTGGCTGCGCAACGCGCAAACTTTGAAGACCCGTCGGCGCATGTGATCCTGCCCGAGATCGTGTCGAAAGAGCCTCTGGGTCCGCTGGTCCGTCACGGCGACAATGAGTGGGCAGATATCGTCCGCTGGACGCTGAACGCCATGATCACCGCCGAAGAGCTGGGCGTGACCTCCGTCAATCTTGATGAAATGTCCGCCGAGGCTGGCAGCAACCCCGAGATCAACCGTCTGCTGGGCACCGAAGGCAACCTTGGCGAAATGCTTGGCCTGTCGGCTGACTGGGCCAAGAACGCTCTGGCCGTCGCTGGCAACTATGGCGAAGTCTTCGAGAAGAACATCGGTGAGAACACGCCAATCGGTCTGGCGCGCGGTCTGAACGCGCAGTGGACCGAAGGTGGGCTGATCTACTCCCCACCGTTCCGGTAAACAGATCGAAGGTTGGGGCGCGGTTCATTCCGCGCCCTTTCTTCATGACATAATCGCTTTGGCGCCGGTTGCGCCGGGCGATCCCCTGGGACCCGTGGCGCGATAGACGCAATCAATCGGGACCAGCCAACAGACAGAGGACGTCATTCATGACGACACATGCAGACCCTCACGCGGCGGTTACGCCCGCTGGGTCGTTCAAGCTATCCATGTTACTGAACGACACGCGCTACCGTTCCCTGACATTTCAGTTCATCGCTCTCGTGGCTCTTATTGCGGCCATGGCCTTTGTCGGGGGCAATCTCGTGCGCAACCTGACAGCGGCGGGTCTGAATATCTCCTACGCGTTTCTGGGCGAGTCTGCGGGCTATGACATCAACCAGCGCCCTATCGAATATAACAACCAGATGTCGCATGGCCGCGCCGCGATTGTCGGTATGCTCAACACGCTCATCGTGGCCTTTCTGGCCTGCGTCACAGCGACGATCTTCGGGGTGATCGCGGGCGTGCTGCGCCTGTCGAATAACTGGATCGTCTCCAAGCTGATGAGCTTCTATGTCGAGATCTTCCGCAACGTGCCGGTGCTGATATGGATCCTGATCATCTTCTCGATCATGATCAACGCCATGCCCGCGCCGCGAGACTTCCGGGGCGATGATGCGACCGCCTCCATGTGGTTTTTCGACAGTGTCGCGCTGACCAATCGCGGCGTCTATGTGCCCAAACCATTGATGGGTGAGGGGTCAATGATTGTGCTGGGTGTGTTTGTGGCCTCGATCATCGGGATATTCCTGTTTCGCCGCTATGCGCGCACGCAGCTTTACGATCATGGCAGGCTGATCCCGACGCTCTGGCCCAGCATCGGCCTGTTCTTTGTGCCCGCCATCCTCGCGCAGCTTGTCTTGGGCTCGCCCATCACGCTGGAATACCCCGAGCTTCAGGGCTTCAACTTCCGCGGCGGGATCACCGTGCTGGGCTCGCTGATCGCGCTGTGGTTTGCGCTGGCGATCTATACGGGCGCTTTCATAGCCGAGAATGTGCGCGCCGGGATTTTGTCGGTCTCCAAAGGGCAGACAGAGGCTGCGGGCGCTCTGGGGTTGAGGCCCAACCGGATCATGAACCTTGTCGTGCTGCCGCAGGCGCTTCGGGTGATCATCCCGCCGCTGATCTCGCAATATCTCAACATCACCAAGAACTCCTCGCTGGCGATTGCGGTAGGCTATATGGACGTCACCGGCACGCTGGGCGGGATCACCTTGCTGCAAACCGGTCGCGCGATTGAGGCGATCTTGATGTTGATGCTGTTCTATCTCACGATCTCCTTGCTGATTTCAGCCGTGATGAACGTGTTCAACAACCGCATGAAATTGCAGGAGCGCTGAGATGACAGATACAAGCGTCGCCTTCGTCCGCACCGAAGATATCCCCGCATCCCCGCCACCGGTAGCGGAGGCAGGAGCCGTCAAGTGGATCAAGGACAACCTGTTCTCGGGCTGGTTCAACTCGATCATGACGATCCTCGCGCTCTATATCGTTGCGCGCTTTGTCTGGGCCGCCTTCCCGTGGTTCTACAATGGCGTGTGGGAGGCCGAGTCGATCCGGGGCTGCCGTGATATCCTGGAGGGCAAGACCGGGGCCTGTTTTGCAATGCTGGTGGATCGCTGGGACCACATGATGTTCGGCTTCAAATACCCGCCGGACCAATATTGGCGCCCCGTGCTGGCCTTCATCCTGCTTCTGGTCGCCGCAGCACCGGTGCTGTTTTTCAAATACGTGCCGCGCAAATTTCTTCTCTTCACGGCGCTCTACCCGTTCCTCGCCTTCTGGCTGATCTGGGGCGGTTCGCTCTGGGTGCCGATCACGATCCTGCTCTCCATTATCGCCATGGCCGTGATCTTTCGCGTGGTCGAGCGTCTGGACGTAAACTTCCGGCGCATCCTCGCACTGGCGGTGGGCGTGGTGGCTGGGCTGGGTCTGGCCTATCTGCTCTATCAGGGCGCAACCGAGCTTTGGTTCATCTCCAACTCCATCGGGCAGGGCGGCAATATCCTGAGCACACTGGCCTCGCTGCTGTTCAAGGCGGCCTCGGCCTTCATGTTCCTGTTCTTCATTCCGATGGGCATCTTCGTGGGCTACGCGATCTATGATGACGCGGAAGGCGGCGGGCTGGTCACAATCGTGACGGCGCTGGCCTCCATCTATATCATGCTGGCCTTTCTGCTTGGCCCGATCTCAAGCGGTTTGAACGCCATCCTGCCGATGGAGCTTCAGGCCGTGCCATCGCGCGATATGGGCGGGTTCATGGTCAATATGATCCTGGGCGCTGTCTGTGTGTCGCTGTCGATCCCGCTTGGCATCATCCTGGCGCTGGGCCGCCAGTCTTCCATGCCGCTGATCAAAGGCGTCTGCGTGGTGTTTATCGAATTCATCCGGGGCGTTCCGCTGATCACGCTGCTTTTCGTGGCCAATGTGATGCTGGCCTATTTCTTCCCTCCGGGCACCGGACTTGATCTGTTCCTGCGGGTGATCATCATGATCACGCTCTTCTCATCGGCCTATATCGCCGAGGTGATCCGGGGCGGGCTTGCCGCCTTGCCGAAAGGTCAGTTCGAGGCTGCCGATAGTCTGGGGCTGAACTACACGCAGGCCACGCGGCTGATCATCCTGCCGCAGGCGCTGAAAATCTCGATCCCGGGTATCGTCAATGTGGCCGTGGGGCTGTTCAAGGATACCACGCTGGTCTCGGTCATCTCCATGTTCGACATTGTCGGTATGATCCGTGGCCCGATCCAGCAATCGACCGATTGGATCAGCATCTATTGGGAGCCCTATCTCTTCGCCTCCGCGCTGTTCTTCATCGTCTGTTTCTCGATTTCTCAATATTCCCAATGGCTGGAGCGTCAGCTTCAAACCGGCCATCGCTAAGGAGCCTGTCTGCATGTCTACCCAATCTCAAATGGCCGTCTCCGACGAGATCGCGATCCAGATCGAAAAGATGAACAAATGGTACGGCACCTTCCATGTGCTGCGCGATATTGATCTGACCGTGCAGCGTGGCGAGCGGATTGTGATCTGTGGCCCCTCGGGCTCGGGCAAATCCACTCTGATCCGCTGCATCAACGCGCTGGAGGAACACCAGAAAGGCTCGATCACCGTGGACGGGACTTTGCTGTCATCGGACCTCAAGAATATCGACAAGATCCGCTCGGAAGTCGGCATGTGCTTTCAGCATTTCAACCTTTTCCCGCATCTCACGATTTTGCAAAACTGCACGCTGGCTCCGATCTGCGTGCGCAAGACGCCCAAGCGCGAAGCCGAGGAAACCGCGATGCATTTCCTTGAGAAGGTCAAGATCCCCGAGCAGGCCGACAAGTATCCCGGCCAGCTGTCGGGAGGTCAGCAGCAGCGCGTGGCCATTGCGCGTTCTCTATGCATGCGGCCGCGCATCATGTTGTTTGATGAGCCGACATCGGCACTGGACCCGGAGATGATCAAGGAAGTGCTCGACACGATGATCGAGCTGGCCGAGGAAGGCATGACCATGCTTTGCGTGACCCATGAGATGGGCTTTGCGCGTCAGGTCGCCAACCGCGTGATCTTCATGGATGCCGGTCAGATCGTGGAGCAGAACGAGCCGGAAGAGTTCTTCAACAATCCGAAGTCAGAGCGCACGCAACTTTTCCTCAGCCAGATCCTCGGGCACTAGCTGTCAAGCGCGCGGGGGACGGTGAACTGAACGAGTTTGCCGCGCCCCGTTGCGATCTGTTGCCAGCTGTCGATGTCAAACTGGAAGATCGTTGTGGCGGCGGTCGGGTAGCGTCGGAAATCCGGGTGCGGTGCGGGGTCTTGGGCAAGCGACGAGGCAAGCTCGGCCATCCCGGGATTATGGGCCACGACCATAAGGATACCGGCGGGTTGCCTTTTGATATGGTGCAGCATCGTCTCGGGCGAGGACAGATATAGCTGCGGGGCAAGCGTGACCTGCGGGGCGGCGTCCCATTGTGCCATCATCCCCTCCAGCGTCTCGCGCGCACGTGTCGCGGTGGAGCATAGCACATGATCCGGCACACAATCCTGCCCCGCCAGCCAATCGCCGATCAATCTGGCAGACCGATGCCCTCTCTTGGTCAGGAAACGATCATGATCGTCCAGAAGCGGATCATCCCATGCAGATTTCGCATGGCGGGTCAGGATAAGTTTCAAAGCGTCATTTGTGAAATTGGCTCATATGATAGGCAGATTGAGCCTCCACCCTGCCATAGCTTTGCGACAGGGGGCAAGCACGTCTGACAGCGCAGCCTGAAGCCATATGCGCCTGCCCTTCGCCCGTGTCGAGAAAAGCGTGGCAGACGGGCAGCTCATAGCCCTCCGCGCCCAAGGCACCGGAAGGGCAGGCGGACAGGCAGGGCTTGTCACAGCTTGTGCAGGGTTGTGTCGGGGGCGGGGGCAGGTCCAGCGCGCCCGGCACGCAGATCGCGCCACGATATGAGACCATCAGCCCCGCCCGTGCATGGACCAGCAGAGAGACGGGGCTCTGCCATGCCTCTCCGCTGGCAAGCGCCCAACGGTAGAACGGCGCGTAGGGTGGCCCGCCGAAAGGGTAGCTGGCCGTTGCATTGAGTTCCTGTGCGATCTGGTCAATCACCCGGCGTGACCAGCGATCCACCGGGTCGGGTGCGCAATCGCGCCATTCCGGTGACGCAGTCAGAAAGGCCCAGAAGCCGGGCTCCATAGGCCCGAGCAGAATACGGGTTTCGCCGTCCTCATGGAAGGCGCCGAACAGATCGAGGTGATCACGCGCTGTGCGCGCGCGAATATCGTCCAGCGTCACTTGCGGCGGAACGGCATGGCCATGCTCCACCCTATCCGCGAGGGCCGATCATCCTGCCAGCGTAAACCTATCAGCATCTCGTCATGCCCTCCTGCAGGTTGTGGGATATAGGTGCCGAAGAGCTGATCCCAGATCGACAGGGCAAAGCCGTAATTGCTGTCATGCTCTTCGCGATGCACAGAATGATGCACCCGGTGCATGTCCGGTGTTACCAGAACCCGGCGGATGAGAGCATCGAGCCAGAGCGGCAGTCTGATATTGGCATGATTGAACATTGCCGTGCCGTTCAGGATGATCTCAAAGAGCACCACCGCCAGGGCAGCGGGCCCCAGCAGGTAGACCAGCCCGATCTTGAGCACCATCGACAGCGCAATCTCGATCGGGTGAAAACGGATTGCCGTGGTCACGTCGATATCGACATCTGCGTGATGGACCTGATGCAAGCGCCAGAGCAGCGGCACTTTATGGGTGATCAGATGCTGAAGCCAGATCGCGAAATCGAGGATCAGAATGCAGATGGCAACTTCCAGCCAAACCGGCCAGGACAGCGCGTTGAACAGCCCCCAACCGTTTTGCGCCGCATCATAAGCCGCAGCAACCGCCAGCAAGGGCATGCCGAGCCCAAAGGCAAGCGCGCGCAAGGTGGCCATATTGGCAAAACTGAAAAGCCAATTGGTCGTCCAGCGCGCAACCCGGGTCTGGGTGCGCTCACGGCGCGGGGCAAAGGTCTCAAGGGCTGCAAACAGCGCGAACAGTCCCAGGAAAACGGCGAGGCGGAGCGTGGCTTCAGTCATGATTACAAGATACGCCGCAGGCCACGTGGCGCAAGAGACGGGTCGCCGCATGCCAGTGACGTTTGCGTGAAACCCCCGGGGCGCTTGAAGCGCTTAGCCCCGGATCAGCGAGCCCGCGCCATATTCGGTAAACAGCTCCAGCAGACAGGCATTGGGCGCCCGCCCGTCAAGGATCGCAACGGCGCGCACGCCTTGTTGCAGCGATGATAGCGCTGTGGCGGTTTTCGGGATCATCCCGCCCGCGATTGTGCCGTCCCTGGTCATGGCGCGGATGTTTTCTGCGGTCAGCTCGGTCACGACCTTGCCGTCCGCATCCTTCACGCCCGCCACATCGGTCAGTAACAAGAGCCGGTCCGCTTCGAGCGCACCCGCGACCGCACCTGCAGCGATATCGCCGTTGATGTTGAGCGTCTCCCCATCGCGCCCGGTCCCGATCGGAGCGATCACGGGGATGAGCCGGGTCTCGAACATGTTGCGCAGTACATCTGCGTTGATTTGCGCAGGCTGGCCTACAAAGCCCAGCTTGGGATTGGCCAGATCGCAGACGATCAGGCTGGCATCCTTGCCGCTGATCCCAACAGCGCGCCCGCCCTGATCATTGATCGCCTGCACGATGCGTTTGTTCACACGGCCCGACAGCACCATCTCGACCACCTCAATGGTCGCCGCATCGGTGACGCGCTGGCCTTCATGGAAGGTGGAGGTGATAGAGAGCCGCTCCAACATCTCATTGATCATCGGTCCACCGCCATGGACCACAACCGGGTGGATCCCCACTTGCTGCATCAAGGCCACGTCCCGCGCAAAGCTTGCCATGCCCTCATCGCTGCCCATGGCATGCCCACCCAGCTTGATCACCACGATGGCGCCGGAGTAGCGCTGCATATAAGGCAGCGCCTCGGACAAGGTGCGGGCGGTGGCGATCCAGTCTCTGTCCATGGCGATTTGCTGCTTCATTCAAGGTGATCCGTGGCTTGCAGGCGTTGTTAGCCTCTGCGGTCAGCCATGCCAAGCCGGTCGATCAGCGATTGTGTATTCCGCTGGCCTCTATATGACTGGAGCAGCAAGGAGATCGCAATGTCGGATGATCGCAAAATTCTTCTCCTGACCGGGGCGAGCCGTGGCATTGGCCATGCTACCGTCCAGCGTTTCAATGCCGAAAACTGGCGCGTCATCACCTGTTCGCGCCACCCCTTTCCCGAGAAATGCCCCTGGGGCGGCGGGGCGGATAATCATATCCAGATCGACCTGGCCGACCCAAAATACACGATAGAGGCGATTGAACAGATCCGGGCCAAGCTTGGCGGGCGGCTTCATGCGTTGGTCAATAATGCCGGGATCTCTCCCAAAGGCGAGGGCGGGGCGCGGCTGAATACGCTGGATACGGATCTGCGGACATGGGGGCAGGTGTTCCATGTCAATTTCTTCGCCTCCGTGGTGCTGGCGCGCGGGCTTCGCAAGGAGCTTGCTGCGGCCAAAGGCTCGGTCGTTAATGTTACGTCTATCGCGGGCGCACGGGTTCATCCTTTTGCGGGCGCGGCCTATTCCACCTCCAAAGCGGCTCTGGCGGCGCTGACACGTGAGATGGCGCATGATTTCGGACCTCTCGGCGTGCGCGTCAATGCCATAGCCCCCGGTGAGGTCGAGACCGCGATCCTGTCGCCCGGCACCGACAAGATCGTCGAGAAATTGCCGATGCGGCGTCTTGGCCAGCCCGAGGAAGTCGCGGCGGCGATCTTCTTTCTGTGCTCGGAGGAAAGCAGCTATATCTCCGGCACCGAGATAGAGGTGAACGGCGCCCAGCACGTCTAGACGAGCGTTGCGATCACCGCGCGCAAGGTGGCGATGCCGGTGCCTTTCTCCGATGAGGTTTCAAGGATCTCGGGGAAAGCGGCCGGGTGTTTTGCCAGTGATGTGCTGATGCGCTCCATCAGCTTCGCCCTGTCTGTCTGCTTTATC
>CAYGUB010000004.1:15229-34714 GCA_964352845.1 uncultured Rhodobacterales bacterium
GCCTTGGTCAGCACGATCTGAAAGGTCACGGCGGATTTGCTGAGCAGATCAAGGATCTCCTGATCCACCTGTTTGATACCGTGGCGGCTGTCGATCAGGACAAACGCGCGGCGCAGGGTCTGGCGGCCCGACAGGTAGGATTTCAGCAGGCGCTGCCATTTCTGGACCACCGCCAGCGGCGCTTCGGCGAAACCGTAGCCGGGTAGATCGACAAGGAAATGTTCCTCTCCCTGGGTGAAGAAATTGATCTCTTGCGTACGGCCCGGCGTGTTCGAGGTGCGCGCCAGCGCCTTGCGCCCGGTCAGCGCGTTGATCAGGCTTGACTTGCCCACATTGGAGCGTCCGGCAAAGCAGATCTCGATCCGGTCAGCAGGCGGCATGCCGTCCATTGCAACCACGCCTTTGAGAAACGCGCTATCGCCCGCAAAAAGCCTGCGGCCGCGCTCCAGCGCCTCCGGGTCCGGTTCCGGGGCAAGTTGGAAGGTGAAGGCCATCGGCTAGCCGAGCTCGACTTCATCGCCGATGCGGATCGCACCGGATTTGACGACGATCGTATAAAGACCGAATTCCTGATGCCCGAGCGTCTTGAGCACGCCGAGCGTGTCTGCATCGCGCGCGCCGGTCTCGGGATTTGCCGTGGTGGCCAGGCAACGGGTGATCTGCTCGCGGATCTCGAACATCACCTCACCGATGCGCAAGGACTTCCCGACCCAACCGGCCTCGACCCATGGCTCCAGCCCGTCAATCCACAGATTTGCGCGCCAACGGCGGATGCTGAGGCTCTGGCCGAGCGCGGCGCCGACGGCCTCATGTGAGGCCAGATTTGCAATCGAGATCGATGGCCAGGGACTGTCGGTCATGCCACGATCCGGCACGCGCACCACATGGCTGGACTGCGCGCGGTCTACCGGCATCAGTGGCTTGACCCAGGCCATCAGCCGGTCGCTGTCACGTTCCGGATGCAGGGTGATCGCGGGCCGGTCGGGGTGGGTCAGCGTTACGGCTTCATTGGCCTCGTTGAGCTTTGCGTCGATGGCCATCAGGCCCGGCGCTTTGGCGCCCCGCGAGAAATTCGTGCAAGGCGCCCATTCCGATCCATCAATCCGCGCTGCCTCATGAGCCACGGCCCAAAGCCGGTCCCAGGGCATGGTTGCCCTTTCGCACAGAGCGACCTGATTCAATGCCTCTGCCCCATGCGACTTGATCGGATGTCGCCAGATATGGGCCAGATGGGGCATCAGCCACTGTCTTTCGGCTTGCGCTCAAAGCCCGATTTGATGTTGCCGAATATGTCCGGCTTGTAGCCTTGGCTGCGCATGATCGCATATTGCTGGACGAAGGTGATCACGTTGTTTGCAATCCAGTAGACCACCAGGCCGCTGGCGAAACTGCCCAGCATGAACATGAAAACCCAGGGCATCCAGGCGAAGATCATGGCTTGCGTCGGATCGGTAGGGGCGGGGTTGAGCTTTTGCTGCAGCCACATCGAGACGCCCAAAAGCAGCGGCAGGATACCGATGAAGATCAGCGCCATGATCGTGCCGGGCTCAGGTGAGCCGAAGGGCAGAAGGCCGAAGAGGTTCATGATCGAGGTCGGATCAGGCGCGCTGAGATCGCGGAACGGGCCGAACCATGGCGCGTGACGCAGCTCGATCGTGACGAAAATCACCTTGTAGAGGGAAAAGAAGATCGGGATCTGCAGCAGGATCGGTAAACAGCCCGCCGCCGGGTTGACCTTGTTCTTCTTATAGAGCTCCATCATGCCCTGCTGCATCTTCTGGCGGTCATCGCCCGCGCTTTCCTTGAGCTTCTCCATCTCGGGCTGAAGCTCTTTCATCTTCGCCATGGAGACATAGGATTTATAGGCCAGCGGCAGCAGCAACGCTTTGATGAACAGGGTCAGCACGATGATCGACCAGCCCATATTGCCGATCAGGCTGTTGAGCCAGTGCAGCACGGCAAAGATTGGCTTTGTCAGGAAGTAGAACCAGCCCCAATCGATGCTGTCGATGAAGTTGGTGACGCCAGCCGCCTCATATTCGCGGATCGCTTCCCACTCCTTGGCGCCTGCAAAAAGCTGGGTTTTGACCTGAGCACTTTCACCGGCGGCGACGGTTACGGGGTCTTGCCACAGCTCAGTGCGGTAAATGTCCTGAGCAGCGTAATATTTCGTCACAGTCGTAGCTGATTTGCCCTGTTCGGGGACAAGGGTGGTCATCCAGTTCTTGTCGGTGAAGCCGATCCATCCGCTCTCGGAGACGGCCATCCGCTGCGAATTTTTCGTATCGTGGTTTTCGGCGCTGAGATCTGGCATGTCGTCATAGTCGATCTCGTGCAGCTCACCATTTGTCAGGCGCACGACGCCCTCATGCAGGATGAAAAACCCGATCGTCTCGGGCAGGCCGTGACGGGCGATGTAGGAATAGGGGAAGAGCTGCACCGACGCGTCAGAGCTGTTCTCGATACTTTGCGTGATCGAGAACATGAACTTCTCATCAACTGAAATCTCGCGCGTGAAGGTCAGGCCCGCGCCGTTATCCCAGGTCAGTGTGACGGGGGAGGTGGCGGTCAGGGTGGCGCCTTCCTCGGCGGTCCATACGGTGTTCTTGTCGGGCACGAGATCGGCGCTGAGCTCTCCCGATGGCACCCAACCTTGCAGCGCATAATATGCGTTCGGTGTGGTCTCGGGCAGAAGCAGCGTCACATCCGGAGAGCCTTCCTCAAGCGTCTCCTTGTAGGATTTGAGCGACAGATCGTCGATCCGTCCGCCCAGCAGAGAGATGGACCCTTTCAGCTCGGGTGTGTCGATATCAATGCGGCGCGTGGAGACAAGCGCGTCGTCGGTTGTCGCGGTCTCCGGGGCTGCGGCGTTGGGTTGTGCCGTGCCCTCGATGGGCGGCGTCACGGATCCATCATCCTGCACAATTGCGCCCGGCGCGTTTGGATCGATAGGTTCAGGGGGAGGTGCAAAAAACATCATCCAGACAAGAATGACGAGAAAGCTCAACGCCGTCGCAAGGATTAGGTTCTTGTTCTGATCGTCCATCCGCAAGTCAGCCTTTACACATACCAGCAATGGGCAGGTTCAATAGGCTGGGCAGCGAAAGGTCAAGCGGTTTTCACGTGATTTCGAGGGACATATGACCGCCCCTCGATGTGTCGGGTGCGGTCATTTCCTGCCTGCGATCAGCCCGCGCGCCGCGGTAGGGTCGGGGCTGTGTAGAGCTTCGCTTCATGCTCCTTGAGCCATGCCATCGTGTCTTCGAACGGCATGGGGCGACCGATCGAGAAACCTTGCATCGCACTGCATCCCAACTGCGCCAGCAGGCTCTTCTCGCCCAAAGTTTCAACGCCTTCGGCCAGCGTCTCGATCTCCAGATGATCGGCCAGGGAAATGATGGCGGCAATCATCTTTTGCTGCTCTGGATCCTCGTCTACATGTGAGACAAAGGCGCGGGCAATCTTGATGCGATCCACATTGAAGCGGCGGACGCTGGCAAGGGAGGCATGGCCTGTGCCGAAATCATCGAGATCAATCCGAAACCCTTCGGCGCCAAGCGAGCGTATGTTGCGGGCGATGATGTCATCATCGCTATTGGAGATCACTGTTTCCAGAATTTCAACAGTCAGGCGATGCGGCTCGAGAGAGAAGCGATCCACATCCCATTTGATCCGCTCCACAAGGCCGGGATTGCGCAGATCCTGAGCGTCGAAATTCACCGATATCGTCGGGACATCAAACCCCGCCCGGTCCCAGGACTTCAGAGCCTTGAGCGACTGGTTGAGGATCACTTCACTGAGCTCTTCCAGGCGGCCCGCTTCGCGCAGGGCTGGCAGGAAGTCGCGGGGCGGAATGGAGCCGCGTTCGGGGTGGTCCCATCTGGCCAGAGCTTCAAACCCGACCACCTTGCCGGTATCGCTGGAAATCTGGGGCTGAAACCAGGGAATGATCTCCCCGTTCTTCAGCGCGGTGAGGAATTCCGCAGCGTCCTTGTCGCTGGCGCTTGAGGGTTTTGGCGTGGTTGCGGAGAAACTTCGTACAGCCGCAGGTGCATGGCGTTGCGCATCGGCCAAAGCCTCAAAAGCGGCATTCAGCATCGCTTTTGCCGTTCGCGCCGGCGCGCGACCTTCAAGGCAGAAGCCGGCAGACAGGCTGACCCGCACGGTTTTGTTCTCTATCACAAGCGGTTCGCTTACGGCCGCTTGAAGACGCTGGGTCAGTGACAGGATTGCGCCGAGATCTGGAAGCCGGACATCGGGCAAAGCGATGACAAAGCGGCTATCGGAGAATTGGCAGACGGTGTCCGACCCGCGCAGGGAGGCTGCCAGCCGGTCAGCGATATGACGCCCGACATCGGGGCATACGATCTCTTCGTTATTCTCTGAAAACAAGGAATCGGGGTCAATCTCCAGCGCAAGGCAGGCCGTGCTATGGGTGCAAGATGGCGTCGAAAGCCCTTCTTGCAGGCTGTCCATGAGTGCCTTGCGGTCGACAAACTTTCCTTGAGAGGCGCGGCTGATCTTGTCCTGAGAAAGCCCGACCGCGATCAGGCATGCGGGGATCAGCACGCTGGCGCAGATCAAATAGACCGGATCGCTCAGCAACCAGGTCACGAGCCCGAAGACCGGCAGCATGCCCAGCATACTTATCAGAAAAATTGGCCTGAATTTCACATCAGACCCGATCACCCTAGTGCCGAACATCCGTCTACCCCTTTCAATATAACTCGCAGGGTTGGAGTAGATGAGCCTGGTGCAGGGAGGCTTAATGCGCCGCCGCGATGTTGCGAGCATTTGGTGAAAATTTGACGAGACTTGTTTCAAGACGCGCGCGGCCCGGATTAGCGCAGCGCTGCCTTTTCGGACAAAAAGCGCGATAGCTGGCCTGTATCTATCGGTTTGGGGAAGAATGTCAGGCCAAGCTGCACGCATTCAAGGCGCAGCGATTTCGAGCGATCAGCAGAGACGATTGCGGTGCGCACGGCGCCATATTTCGCGACGATCTCCTGATAAAGCATCGTTCCGGTCTTGCCTGTGGACAGATGGTAGTCGAGCAGCATGGCGTCGGGTCGCAGATCAATCGCCGAGAGAAGCGTCAGCGCATCCTGCGCATCGGTGGCGTGGATCACCTCGGCCCCCCAACCTTCGACCATCATGATCATGGCATGTGCCAGCTGCTGATCATTCTCGACCAGCAAAACGATCTGACCCTGATGGCCCGATACGGGCTCCGTGGTGCTGCCAGCTGCGTTGACGCGCCCATCGGGCAAAACCGTCTCGCGCGGGAGGTGGATGGCAAAGCAGCTGCCTTTTCCGGGTCTCGACCACAGGCTCAGCGGATGCTCAAGCGCGGCGCAGGCGCGCTCTACGATGGCCAGACCAAGGCCCAGACCCTGATCGGTCCCGCTGGCATCAAGCCGCTGAAATTCCTGAAAAATCATCTTTTGATCAGCCTCGGCAATGCCTTTTCCGGTATCCCATATCTCCAGCCGCAAATCCTGCAGGCCACGGCGGCGCACACCCACCAGGACCTTCCCGCGATCAGTGTAGCGGATCGCGTTGGAGATCAGGTTCTGGATGATCCGCCGCAGATAGCCCGGATCGCTGCGCACGCTCAGATTACTGTCGATGATGCACAGCTCGATCCCTTTGCTGGCGGCTACGGGGGTCAGCTCATCGCGCAGCGGTTTGAGGATGGCGCTGAGGCGGACGGGCTGGATATGGAACGCAGCCTTGCCGGAATCGAGCCTGGAGATGTCGAGCAGCGCCTCGATGATGTTCTCAACACTTTGCAGGGCGGTTTCTGCCTTGCTGACAACGGCGATCAGGTCGTCTTCCTCGATCCGGTCGGAAAGAGAGGAGACGAAGAGCTTTGCGGCAGAGAGTGGCTGGAGCAGATCATGGCTGGCCGCGGCCACGAAACGCGATTTGCTGGCATTGGCCCGCTCCGCCTCCGCCAGCGCGATGCCCAGCTCTTGCGTGCGCTCATCGACGCGGCGCTCCAGAAGCTCGTTCATCTCAAACAATGCGCGGGCGGCTTCACGCTCCGAGGTGACGTCGGTGAAGCTGATCACAAAGCCCCGGTCGGGCATCTCCTGCGCGAAGATGCTCAGCGTCTGGCTCCCGCCGCGCTTGATCTCAAAAGCGATGGGTTGGCGGTTTCCGACCCTGCGCGACCATCTGCTGAGCCGCTCGGCGCTGAAGCCGGAGGAGAACTCAAGCTCTTCCGTCAGCCGCGCCAGAAGCACCGGAAATTTCGAACCGAGAACCGATTTCGACGGCGGCAGCTCAAGGATCGTGTCCATCTTCTTGTTCCAGCCGATCAGGCTGAGATCCTTGTCGAAGATGCAGACCCCCTGATTGAGGTGATCGAGCGTCGCACGAAACATCTGCGCCTGGGCATCGCGCAACTTGTCGCGTTCCAGCCGTTCCAGTCGGATGATGTCGGTCACATCGGTCTGCAAGATCACCGTGCCACCGCGCGAGGTGCGATGCTCGCTCACCTGTAGCCAGCGGTCCCAGATCAGGCTGACATTGAACACGACATGACTGTCGCCATGCCGCTCCATCCGCCGCTGAGCCCAGTCGCCCGCAGAGGTATTGGCGGGCAGTGCCAGAAACCGGCTGCGCGAGATCAGCGCGACATAATCTTCGAACCCCAGCCCGGCGGTGAGTTTGGGCATGATATCAACAAGATCGCGGCAAAACCGGCTATTTGAGAGGACCAGCCGGTCATCGGTATCAAACAGCGCAAACCCCTCATTGATCGTCTCGATGGCCTCGGTGAGGTTGGCCTGAGCGGTCTCCGTCTCTGCATTTGCCTGCTCAAGCTGGGCGTTGGATTCCTGCAGCAGATCCAGCGTGCGCTCCAGATCATGCGTGCGCTCCCGCACCTGCGCTTCCAGCAAGGCGGCGCGCTCAAATTGCGCATAGGCCAGCCCGGATTGCTCCGTCTTCTGCTCCACCCGGCGCATCAACGCTTCGGTGATTTGCAGAAGCTTCTCGTTTTGCCGCTCCAGCGTGTCGTTTTGGCTGACCAGTGACATCGGCGCTCAGGTCTCGTGGCGGTGTTGCGCGTAGATCGCCACGCCGCTCATGGTGTGATTGACATGCAAGGGGCCGATCTGCTCGCCATAGGTCGAAAAGCCCGTGACCTTGTGGCGGGCCAACACGTCGGAGACATCGCGCGTCATCTGCTTTTGCTCCGCCTCTATGCGGCGCAAAATGCAATCGCAGCCGATGATATTGGCGAGCGGGCCACGCTCTGCCAGTTCGGACAGTTTCGCGTCAAGGTGAGAGGCCATGTGCTGCGGGTCGGCCAGTGTCAGCACCATCCCCTCATCCACGGCGGAGAAAAACACCAGCTCCCCTGCCTCATTGACCTGTTGAATGGCGCGGACATGATGGGCCGAACCGATGCGCACGACGACCGGATGCGAGGCGAAAGTGAACTGATCGAGCTGGTCGGGGTCCTTGCCGACGATCCGTGCATATTCGCGCGCGGCGGGCTCCGCGTTGATGGATTTGACGATTCGTCTGTTGGGGTCGGCCTCGGTGACGACCATCTTGCGCTCGGTCGGCACCAGATGATCGAGACTGAAGACCTGTGTCTCCAGATCGGTGCGGATCAGGGTGAGAATGGCCGCATCTCGGTGGCTCTTGCCGTTCAGCGCGACGCGGGTCTGCTCAAAGCGGACACCATCGCCGGCAGAGCCCCCAAAAAGCGGCATGTCGCGCAGGGCAGGCGCAATGCTGGCGGCCAGCATATCCTCTTTCAGCGACAGACCATCGACCACAAGAAACGCAAACCCGTGATCCATATCCGGATCGGTGCGGAGCATCTCGACCCGCTCAAGCGCGATCTGATCCAGGCTCGACTGTTTGATATCATCTTGTAATGCATTGATTTCAATAGATTTCGATATGAAATTCTGTTTCGGAAAGCCAATGCAGACGATCTGACCGACTTCATAGCCCGCCGTCCCGATCTCACCTGCGGTGGTGCAGGCCACGACGTCACTGCCGGGAAAGGCGGTCTCGGCCTCCGTGATGACAGCTTCAAAATCGGCGCTGGGGGTCACAAACAAGGTTACAAGCGCCAGATCATCGCCGATCCGGCCGGCCAGATGTGTCATCGGGTTTTGGGTTGCAGCATCAATCGTAGCCGTTCGAAGCACCTGAGTGCCCGCGCCACGCCTCGCCACAGCTGGAGGGTTTTCTGTCCCACCGTCTTTCATAATGCCCGAAATTCTCCCTAGGGAGCAGGATAGAGCGCTCACTCAGAGCTTGGCAAGACATTTGCAAATTTGGCGTCCTGCGCCACAAGAACCGCCTGGGTCCGGCTTTGCACGCCCAGCTTGCGCATGATGGCCGTGACATGTGCCTTCACGGTCGTCTCGGCAATCGACAGATCATAGGCGATCTGTTTGTTGAGCTTGCCTTCGCAGATCAGCTCCAGAATACGGCTTTGCTGATTGGTCAGTGATGACAGCCGTGCGAGCGTGGTATCTTTGGGCTGTGCGGCGCCATCCTCCACAAAGCCGCTGGGCTTGTAGATATGGCCTGCCCGAATATGCTCGATCGCTTCCTTGAAGACCGACCGGCGGCTGTGTTTGGGCACAAAGCCCGAAGCGCCCGAAGCGATGGCCCCGCTGATGATCGAATTGTCAGTCATGGAGGAGACGATTATCACCGGCGTCTTGTCGGCCTTGCGCTTGAGGCGGATCAACCCGTCAAGCCCGCTGACATCGGGCAGGTTCAGATCCAGCAGGATCAGCTCTGGCGCGGCTTGCCGGTCGAGAATGTCCAGTGCTGCCTGCATCGAGTCAGCGGTGGCGACATCGGGGAAATGCGCGACGGATTTCAGCGTCAACTCCAGCGCGTCGCAAAACAGCGGGTGGTCGTCGACGATCAGCGCCCAGCCAGAGGGCTGCGCCATTTCCGCGCCGGGGGAGGAAGCGTGTCCTTGCATAAGGTCAGCCTAGCGCGCGGGCGAGACGCGGTCACCTGTCAAAAAGTCGGACGCGGCGATTGTTTCAGTCGCAAAGTGCCATCAGCGCGTCGATATCGAGACAGGCCGCCAGGTGATCCGCCAAACGGTCAAGCGTGGCCTCCACCCCGGCCTCATAGTCCAGAGCATCCGTGGCCAGGCCAAGCCCTGCAAGATAGGCTTGCCGGAAGCCGTCGCTGGCAAAGAGCCCGTGGATATAGCAGCCCTTGATCCTGCCATTTTCCGATGCCGCACCTGTGGGCTCTCCCTCAAGCTCCAGCCAGGGGCGGGCGCAATCGGGCCCGCCGGTCTCGCCGATATGGATCTCATAGCCCGAAAGCGCCGCGCCAGAGGCAAGGTCCCGGCCGGACACCTCCGCCAGCCGCTTCTGCGGCCTCATGATGGTCGTGACATCCAAAAGCCCCAGACCCGGCACAGCGCCCGGCGCCCCTTCGATGCCGTCGGGGTCGCTGATGATCCGGCCCAGCATCTGGTAGCCCCCGCACAGCCCCAGCACATGGCCGCCACGCCTGACATGGCCAAACAGATCAATATCCCAGCCCTGCGCCCGGAAATCGGCAAGATCGGAGATCGTGGATTTCGACCCCGGGATCAGCACAAGATCGGCGTCGCCGGGCAGGGCTCTGCCGGGGGGAATGATCTCGACCGCCACATCCTCTTCCTGCGCCAGCGGGTCGAGATCGTCAAAATTCGCCATCCGCCCGAGTTTCGGCACGGCAACCTTGAAGCGTCCGCCCCTGCTCGAGGCGATGTCCATCACATCCTCGGCGGGCAGCTTCCAGGCATCGTCAAACCACGGCACGACACCCAGCGATTGCCATCCCGTGCGGCGCGCGATCTCATCCAGACCGTCATCGAACAAGCTGACATCGCCGCGAAACTTGTTGACCGCAAACCCCTTGATCCGGTCGCGGTCACTGTCACATAGCACGCTTTGGGTGCCCACCAGCTGAGCAATGACGCCGCCCCGGTCAATATCGCCGACCAGCACCACGGGCAGGCCTGCGGCCTCGGCGAAGCCCATATTGGCGATATCGCCTTTGCGCAGGTTGATTTCTGCCGGGCTGCCTGCGCCTTCGACGATGATCAGATCGGCCCCATTGCCGAGACGCTGAAAGCTCTCCAGCGTGCTTGCCAGAAGATGCGGCTTCTCCCGCGCGTAATCACGCGCGCGCAAGGTGGCATAGCGCTTGCCCTGCACGATCACCTGCGCCCCGGTTTCGGTTTCCGGCTTGAGCAGCACCGGGTTCATATCGGTATGGGGCGCGACGCGGCAGGCGCGCGCCTGCAAAGCCTGAGCGCGCCCGATCTCTCCACCATCAGAGGTCACGGCGGCATTATTGGACATGTTCTGAGGCTTGAACGGGCGGACAACCATGCCGCGATTGCTCAGCAACCGGCACAGACCTGCGACAAGCATCGACTTGCCGACATTGGAGCCCGCGCCCTGAATCATGATTGCCTTTGCCATTTGCGCGACGTCCTCTAGTCTCAACAAAGCCGAGGTGGCGCGATAAGAGGGCGATGTAAAGGGATGATGACCACGACCCACCTGATCATTGGCGCGGCCGCCCTCGCACGACCCGGCGCGCCGCGGGTGACGGCTGCGGCTTTGCTGGGGGCCCTGGCGCCTGATCTGTCGCTTTATGTGATGGCAAGCTGGCATCTGTTCTGGCTCGGGACGCCGCCCGGGGTGGTGTTTGACCAGCTCTATTTCTCCGACACCTGGCAGGCGATTTTCGCGGTAGATAACTCGTTTTTTCTGTGGGGCGGGCTGCTGGGCCTGGCGCTGTGGGGCAGGAGCCCGCCGTTGATTGCCTTTGCCGGGGCCGCGCTTTTGCATCTGGCGCTGGACTTTCCGCTGCACCACGATGACGGGCGGATGCATTTCTGGCCGCTCTCCCGCTGGATCTTCGAAAGCCCCGTCAGCTATTGGGACGATCGTCATTTCGGCCATATCGTCAAGCCTTTGGAAAGTGCTATGGCGTTAGCGCTGCTTGCGCTGCTCTGGCGCAGGTTTCAACGCCGCTGGCCGCGTTTGGTGATCGCGATTGCAGCGCTTTTTGCTGGGGCACTACTGCTCAGAAGCCTAACGAGCGGGTGAGGGGCCGTCATCCTTGACATCCTCCATAACCACATGGGTCGAGGTCTGGGAGACATGCGGCAAGCCACTGATCTTGCTGCCCAAAACCATCCGGTAGGCTGCCATATCCGATGTGCGCACCTTCAGCAGATAGTCGAAACTGCCCGCGATCATGTGGCATTGCTCGATCTCGGGCGTGTTCAGAACGGCCTTGTTGAAGGCTGACAGAGCCGCCTCGCGCGTATCGGTCAGTTTGACCTCGACAAAGGCAATATGGTCGAGCCCCAGCTTCACCGCGTCAAACTGGGCGCAGTAGCCTGTGATGATCCCTTCTTTCTCAAGCCGCCGCAGCCGCGCCTGGGTGGGGGATTTCGACAGGTTGATGCGCCGCGCCAGGTCCGTGACCGAGATCCGCCCATCGGTCGAGACGATCCGCAGGATCGCTGTATCGAACTGATCAAGTGCTGTAGTCATATTGACTTAGGAATAGACCGTTTTCGTGATTTTAATCTGCGGCGAGCTGCAAACTAAGTCACATGTTTCACAAAACCGGATTATGATCAACACAGTTCCTGCCACCTTTCTCAAAGGCTTGCCCCTATGCCCTTGTCCCTGCATGCGCTCCGCGAAGATATCCGTGCACATACATTGCCATCCGAGGCGGCGATGGTGGAACGGATGAGGGATCTCGCCAGACTTGATGACGCGGACCGGGCGCGGATTGCCGCGCAGGGCGCGAAGCTGGTCCGCGCCATCCGGGCCGGTGACAAACCCGGGCTGATGGAGGTGTTTCTGGCCGAATACGGCCTGTCCACAGATGAGGGCGTGGCGCTGATGTGTCTGGCCGAGGCGCTGCTGAGGGTGCCTGACGCCGACACGATGGATGCGCTGATCGAGGACAAGATCGCGCCATCCGACTGGGGGCGGCATCTGGGCCATTCCGCCTCGCCTTTGGTCAATGCCTCGACCTGGGCCCTGATGCTGACGGGGCGGGTGCTGGATGATGAACGGCCCGGCATCGCGGGCACGATCACCGGGCTCGTCAAACGGCTCGGAGAGCCGGTGATCCGCAGCGCTGTGGCCCGCGCCATGAAGGAGATGGGCCGCCAGTTTGTATTGGGGGAGACGATAAGCAGCGCGATGGACCGGGCCCGGGGGCAAGAGGCGCGGGGCTATACCTATTCCTATGACATGCTGGGAGAGGCCGCCCGGACCGAAGCCGATGCCGCCGCCTATCAGGCGGCCTATCGCGACGCACTGGGCGCTATCGCCAAAGCGGCCAAGGGCAATGATGTGCGCGCCAATCCCGGGATCTCGGTCAAGCTGTCGGCGCTTTATCCGCGCTATGAGCTGCCGCAGAAAGCCGGGGTGATGACGCATCTCGTCCCACGTCTGCTGGAGCTGGCAAAACAGGCCGCTCAGGCAAGTGTCGGGCTGAATATCGACGCGGAGGAGGCCGACCGGCTTGATCTGTCGCTTGATGTGATCGAGGCGGTGCTATCGGATCCCGCGCTGGCCGGCTGGGACGGCTTTGGCGTCGTCGTTCAGGCCTACGGGCCCCGTGCGGCTTTCGTGATCGACTGGCTTTATGCACTGGCCGGGCAGCTGGACCGCAGGATCATGGTTCGGCTGGTCAAGGGTGCCTACTGGGACACAGAGATCAAACGCGCGCATGTGATGGGGCTCAGTGGCTTCCCGGTCTATACGCGCAAGCCGCTCACCGATCTGTCCTATATGGCCAATGCGCGCAAGCTGCTGTCGATGACCGACCGGATCTATCCGCAATTTGCGACCCACAACGCCCATACGGTCGCGGCCATTCTTGATATGGCCGGGGACCCGATGGGTTTTGAATTCCAGCGGCTCCACGGTATGGGTGAGCGGCTGCATGATCTTGTGCTGGAGCAGGCGGACAGCCGCTGCCGGATCTATGCACCCGTCGGTGCGCATAGCGATCTGCTGGCCTATCTCGTGCGCCGGTTGCTTGAGAACGGCGCCAACAGCTCTTTCGTCAACCAGATCGTGGATGAGGACGTACCCGCAACTCAGGTCGCGGCTGATCCGATCGCGGCTTTGGAAGGCGCCCGGTTTCCGGCCGTGACCCACCCGGCGGAGATCTTCCCCGGGCGCACGAACTCGCATGGCTGGGACTGGACCGATCCGGTTGACCTGGCGCGCATTGATGCGCTGCGCAGGCCGTTCAGGCATGCCGAGTGGCCGGTGACGCAGCTGGCCCCTGACCAGGCGCTGGAGACGGCGGCGATCTGGCAGGCCAGTGCTGAGGCGCGCGCCGATATCCTGATCCGCGCCGCCGCGCGCTATGAGGCCGCCGCTGGCGAGATTTTCGCCTGTCTCGCGCTCGAGGCGGGCAAGACATTGCCCGATTGCATAGGAGAGCTGCGCGAGGCGGTGGATTTTCTGCGCTACTATGCCACGCAAGCGCGCGAGCTTGAGAGCGCACCGAAGGGCATTTTCGCCTGCATCTCGCCGTGGAATTTCCCGCTTGCGATCTTCACGGGACAGATCGCGGCGGCTTTGGCCACAGGCAATGCCGTGATCGCCAAACCTGCCGGGCAGACACCCGCGATTGCCCGGATCGCGGTGGCGTTGCTGCACGATGCCGGTGTGCCCGAGCAGGTGTTGCAGCTTGTCATTGGCGGGCCAGAGGTCGGCGCGGCCCTGACCTGCGACGCGCGTATCGCGGGGGTTTGCTTTACCGGATCGACCGCGACGGCGAAACGCATCCATCATGCGCTGGCCCGTGATGGCAACCCGGAGGCCGTTCTGGTTGCCGAGACGGGTGGGCTTAATGCGATGATCGTCGACAGCACCGCCCTGCCGGAACAGGTCACACGCGATGTGATTGCCAGCGCTTTTCAATCGGCGGGACAACGATGCTCTGCGCTGCGCTGCCTCTATATACAAGAAGACGTGGCCGATGGCTTGCTCGAGATGATCCGCGGTGCGATGGATCTGCTGGTCGTGGGCGATCCCTGGGATGTGGCCACGGATATCGGCCCCATCATTGATGCGCAGGCCCATGGCAAGATCGCCGATTACATCGCGCAGGCAAGCAGAGAGGGCAGGCTGTTGCATCAGACCCCCGGCGCGGTCGCGGGCAATTTCATCGCGCCCGCCTTGATCGGGATCAGCGGGATCGGGCAGATGCGCGAAGAAATCTTCGGCCCGGTGCTGCATGTGGCAACGTTCAAATCATCCCAGCTCGATGATGTGATCGCAGCGATCAATGCGACGGGCTACGGGCTGACCTTCGGGCTGCACAGCCGCATTGACGACCGCGTGCAGCAGGTGATCGACCAGATCGAGGCGGGCAATATCTATGTGAACCGCAACCAGATCGGCGCCGTGGTGGGCTCTCAACCTTTTGGCGGCGAAGGCTTGTCTGGCACGGGTCCCAAGGCGGGCGGGCCGCTTTATTTGCAAAGGTTCACCCACACAGCGCTTCCCGCGCCGCTCAGCCAGACCATGCCCGGGCCCACAGGCGAGGCCAATCGCTATCACACAGAGCCGCGCCATATCCTGTGCCTCGGGCCCGATATTGCGGCCCAACGCAGTGCGGTAGAGGCCGCAGGCGGGATCGCGGCAGAAGGCGAGATCCGGCCCGGCATCCATGCGGCGCTATGGTGGGGCGAGCCCGGCGAGGCCCGCGCGATCCGGCAAAAACTTGCCGCGATGGACGGCCCGGTGGCGGCGCTTATCACCGGCATGCCGCGCCCGGCGGACTGCCTGTCGGAACGCCATGCCTGTATCGACACGACTGCCTCGGGTGGCAATGCGGCGCTTCTGGCGCAGATCGGCGGCTGAGCGCGCCTTGACCCCACCCGGCAGATAGGTCAGCGTTGCGCCCATGTTTCCGATCCGCGATCACAACCCGTCCGAGCGCATACCCTATGTGACCTACGCCTTGATCGCGATCAATGTGGTCGTCTTCATCAGCTATTACCCGTTGTTCAGCGATGAGCGCGCTCTGGCGATGTTTTTCGATGACTGGGCCATGCGCCCGATCGAGGTCTCGAACGGGATCGACACACATACCTTGCTGACATCGATGTTTTTGCATGGCGGGATCATGCATCTTGCGGGAAACATGCTGTTTTTGTGGATTTTCGGCGATAATCTCGAAGATGAGATGGGGCATCTGACCTATCTGGGCTTCTATCTTGTCGCCGGTATCGGGGCCGATCTGGGCCAGCTTCTGGCCGATCCCTCCTCGCCTGTGCCAACGGTCGGCGCCTCGGGCGCCATTGCAGGCGTGATGGGGGGCTATCTGCTGCTGTTTCCCAAGGCCAAGGTCGATATCCTTCTCATTCTGGTGGTCATCTTCAAGATTATCCCCGTCCCCTCCTGGATCATGTTGGGGCTGTGGTTCGCGCTGCAGGTGTTCAGCGGGATCACCACCTCGACCGTGGGCGGCGGGGTGGCGTATTGGGCCCATGCGGGTGGTTTTGTCGTGGGCATGATCCTGTGCATTCCGCTCTGGCTGAGGCGTGGCGGGGCCGAGTTCTGGCGCCGGACGGACGGCCATCCCCCCCATCCCGAGGCCACCTATGGCCGCTCCAGCATACCCAGGGTGCGCAGATGACCCGCTCGCAGGCCTCCTGCCATTGCGGCGCGGTTCAGATCAGTTTTGAGATGGTAAACGGTCTGGGAAGTCTGCGCCGCTGCGACTGCTCGCTCTGCCGCCGGGTGAAGCCTGCTGCCGTGACAGCGACGGTCGCAGATCTGAAAGTGGAGCAGGGCGAAGAAGCGCTGCGGCTTTATCAGTTCAACACACGCACGGCGAAGCACTGGTTTTGCGGCACTTGCGGCACCCACACCCATCACCAGCGTCGATCAAACCCCTTGGAGATGGGCGTAAATGTGGGCTGTATCAAAGATGTCCCGCCGCGTCTTGCCGGTGATGCGCGCTGGAATGACGGGATCACCCATCCGAATGACCGGAAATGACCACCCTGGACGCCATGGATGCCGAAGGCCTCAAGATGGCGCCCGCCTGTCAGGGCAAGAGTGAGCTGTTTTTGCCGGAATTCGCGAGCCGCCCGGCCAATGGCCTGCTCACGCCCGTTCCGAATACTCCATCGTCTCTGTGTTGATGACGATATCCTCGTCCGGCCCCACGAATGGTGGCACCATGACCCGCACGCCATTATCCAAAAGGGCGGGCTTGAAGCTTTTTGATGCCGTCTGGCCTTTCAGCGCGGGTTCGGTTTCCACCACTTTGCAGGTCACTTTCTGCGGCAAGGTCGCGTTCAGCGCCTCGCTTTCATAATATTCGATCACCGCGGTCATGCCGTCTTGCAGGAACGGACGCCGGTCTCCCAGAATTTCGGCCGGCAGCTCGATCTGCTCATAGGTCTCTGTGTCCATGAAAGTCAGCATCCCGTCGGATTCGTAGAGGAACTGCTGGTCCTTTTGCTCCAGCCGCACGCGTTCAACCTTATCGGCCGATCTGAACCGCTCGTTCAGTTTCGAGCCATTTCGCAGGTTACGCAGCTCCACCTGTGCGAACGCGCCGCCCTTGCCGGGCTTTACATGGTCCACTTTCACCGCAGCCCACAGCCCGTCATTATGTTCCAGAACGGCCCCGGGCCGGATCTCGTTTCCGTTAATCTTGGCCATGGCCGTAATCCTTGACAAAAGGTTGATAGGTTTCCCAAGTCCCCTATATCTAGGCGTGAGGCCGCAGGCAAGACGGCTGAGAACAGAGGTGGCGCGCGTAAGCTATGCGCAGTGCGCATATGTGCCATTCCATAAATGCAATGACGAATCGGTAATTATCTGTCACAAACAGCCTCATGCCGCAGATACAAGAGCAAAAAAGGGAAACGAATGACTGCTGATTTCGTTGATGGGAATGCTTTCAACTTTGAACAAGGGCAACGCGCACGCAAGCTTTTCGCTGCTGTCGTGCTTGCGGCTCTTGATGATGCGATTGCTGATGACAAGAAATATGGAAATGGTCCAGAGCAGATTGCGCGCTGGGCCCGGTCTCGTGATGGGCGTGAGGTCTTGAGCTGTGCGGGTATTGATCCCAACGAGCGGGTTGTCGCTGGCCTGATGGCTTTTGTGGGCAATGGTGTGCGGACCTCTGTCGCCCTGTCGCGCGAAGAGAGCGAGCGGCGCAGCCAAGCGGAGGCCGAAGCCGCCTGAGCCAAGGCTAGAATTTAAGGAATTGGACGCGTCCTCGTATCCGGGGGCGCGTTTTTTCTTGCGCTGGCTGTCCCGGCGCAGGCGGTTTTGGCGGCAGCTCTTGCATAGGCTGGTTTTCTTCGCGGGTTCAAATGATAGTGTTGCTGCGCATATCGTGTGGATGTGCAGTTTGAACAGGTGTCGCCATGGCTCTCAACACTCCGATCCCCCAAAGCATTCTGTGGCACCGTACAGCCCCCCAGCCGCCGGTCTGCAAGGTCATGGCAGGTGATATCGATGTGGATGTCGCCATTGTCGGCGCCGGGCTCACGGGCTTGCGCACGGCAATCGGCCTCGCGGAGGCGGGAACGAAGACGGCTGTCCTGGATGCGCACCAGATTGGGTATGGTGCGTCGGGTCGCAGCGGTGGGCAATGCAACCCGATTTGGCGCGCGACACCCAAACAGCTGCGCGAGCGCTTTGGGTCCGAGCAGGCCGAGCGTCTGATCCAGACTACTCTGAGTGCGGCCGATGACCTGTTTGATGACATCAAGCGGTTCGACATCGATTGCGGGGCCGAGCAGAACGGCTGGATTCAGGCGGCCCATTCCGGCCGGGGTGCGGCGGGTCTGCGCATTCTTGCCGATGCCTGGCGCGCCGTCGGTGCCGATATCGAGACTGTCGCGCGCTCGGATGTGGAGGCCGCCTTGGGCTCGACCGCCTATTCTTTCGCATTGCGCCATGCCAAGGGTGGGTTTGTCCAGCCCATGGCTCTGACCCGCGGCTTTGCGCAAACCGCGCTGCGACTTGGCGCTGAGCTTTATGAAAACAGCCCCGTGACGGGGCTGAGCCGTGATGCAAGCAGATGGCGGGTGCAGACCATGGGCGGTGTCGTCCGGGCCGATACGGTCATTCTGACGACCAATGCCTATACCGATGGGCTTTGGCCGAGGCTGAAAGAGACGCTGCTGCCGATGGTCAGCATCGCGCTTGCCACGGCCCCCCTGAGCCAGGCGCAGCGCGCGAGCGTCCTGCCGGGGCGCGTGACGCTCTCCGACACGCGGCTGGCCATATATTATTCCCGCTATGATGCCGATCACCGGCTGATCTTTGGCTGTATCGGCAGTGACGAGGATGTGGGCAGGCTTGGCGGGTTCAAGCGCTTGCGCGACGGGTTGGAGAAAGTGTTCCCGCAGATCTCCAAGATTGAGATTGAATGTGCCTGGGGCGGGCGGATTGGCGTGACCAGAACGATGATGCCCGCCTTGCATGAGCCCGCCCCCGGCATCCTCGCCGGTCTGGGCTTCAGCGGGCGCGGAATTGCCATGACCTCTGTGATGGGACGAGCATTGGCGCGCAAGGTGCTGGGCAGGACAAATGCCGATCTGCCTTTCCCGGTGACCGAGATAGAGCCGGCAGCGTTCAGCGGCATCAAGCGCCGAATGGTGCCCTTTATGGCGCCAGCCATGTCGATTTTGGACGAAACGGGCTTGAGCTGACGGGGACGTCCGTTGGCAAATCGGCGCTCAAGCCTGACGCAAACGATCCCCGGCAAGCTCAGTGGAGATCAGCATCAATAAAGCGGGACCAATTACTCATAAAATCTGCATCTACTCTATGTTGGAATGCCGCCAAGCCGCCGAATCTGGCGACCCACAGCTTAGGCTTTCGAATATACAGTCCTACACAAGATATCCGGTCACGCTTGGATCATATGGTCAAGGAGCGGATGCGGATTTGCCAAGGGTTCGGGCGCGGTGTCCGTGATCTATAGTTTTGGGCCAGATAGGCCACTGGGCCCTTGACCCCAAACCTTCCCGCTCCTAAACAGCCGCATCGGTGCAGCCCCGGATTCGTCCGGGGCTTTGCCGTTGCTCGTAAGGTGCGCAGATTTGCTCACCCTACCAGTGCCCACATCGGGGATCTTCGGAGCCCTAAAGATAGATCGGCAGGGACCCGTCCTTGCCAGCAAAAACGGAAGACAGAAAGCATGGCACTCAAGTCGTACAAGCCGACGACGCCAGGCCAACGCGGGTTGGTTCTGATCGACCGTTCGGAACTTTGGAAAGGCCGTCCGGTCAAGTCTCTCACAGAGGGTTTGACCAAGAATGGTGGCCGGAACAATACCGGACGGATCACGATGCGTCGCAAGGGTGGGGGCGCGAAACGCCTTTACCGGATCGTTGATTTCAAACGCACCAAGATGGATGTGTCGGCCACGGTCGAACGCATCGAATATGAC
>CAYGUB010000005.1:0-32463 GCA_964352845.1 uncultured Rhodobacterales bacterium
AAGGAGATTTTCGTATGAGCTTTGCAAGCGATCTGATGAACTGGGCGCTGATCTTTGCGTTCGCGGCGGTGGCCGTTGGGCAGATCATGGCGATGATCCGGCTGTGGATCGGGCCCGAGACCGGCGACAGGATACTCGCGCTCGATACGATGGTCGTCAATGCGATCGGGCTGATCGTGCTGCTGGGGATCTCGCAGGGCATCCGCATCTATTTCGAAGCCTCGCTGATCATCGCCATGCTGGGCTTTGTCTCGACCGTGGCCTATGCGCGTTTCGTGCTGCGCGGGGATATCATCGAATGATGGCGCTTATCGGAACCCTCGCCGTTGCGGCCTGTCTGATCATTGGCGGCATTTTCGTGCTGGTCGGTGCCATCGGCCTGCTGAAATTCAACGATGCCATGACGCGGCTGCATGCGCCAACAAAGGTCGGTACCGTCGGAGTGGGCGCGCTGTTGCTGGCCTCCATGATCCATTCGCATGTCTTCGCCGAAGGCTCTTATCATGAACTGCTGATCATGTCGTTTCTCTTCGTGACGGCCCCGATCTCGGCCAATTTTATCGCCAAGGTGAATATCCACAAACAGTCCTGCGAGACCCCGCCTGCGCCGCCGCGCGACGATACCTGGTCCACGCTTGACGTGCCTGAAGCAGATCGCGAGATTGAGATCATGCCCGAGGAAAGCTGAGTCGTGTCTTGCGCCAATAGCCGGGCCGCATCAACGCCGGGTGGGCAGTATTTCGTGCGCACATGGCTGCGATATGCCAATCTGGCCAAAACGACCATGTCTCTGTGTCTGAAAGGCCTCATTTACAAACGGTTAATAACTGATGCGTTACCACCCTGTTAATGCGGTAGCGAGAGCAGGTTGATCTGCTCTAGAATTCGCGAAAGGCCAAATGCTGGCCATATTTGCGCCGAAGTTTTCTGGTGAGCTCGGCACATTCATAATGGGTTGTCTGGGGAATTGTCCTGTGTCGGTGGTTTTTTGTGGTCGTGGTGCGCTTCTGATCGAATGCGCGGATCGTCTGGTCAGTAAGGGCGGCGTTTGCAGTGCCGTGATTTCGGATTGCGCTGATGTCAGACGCTGGGCTGAGACTGCGGGCATTGCCCATCTGGGGACGATGGCGCAGATTGATCTGGCGCAAGTCTCCTGTGACTGGCTTCTGAGCATTGGCAACCCCTGGGTGATCCCGTCGGAGCTTCTTGAAAAGCCTGCTCGTGGGGCAATCAACGTCCATGATGGCCCGCTGCCGGGCTATGCCGGGCTCAACGCGCCTGTCTGGGCCATTCTGGACGGCGCCAGCAGTTACGCCGTGACCTGGCACGAGATGACGGAGCGGGTGAATGCAGGTCCCGTCATCGTTGAGCAACCCGTCAGTATCGAGCCGGACGAGACCAGCTTTTCACTCAACATGAAATGCTATCAGGCAGCCCTGGCCAGCTTTGATCGGGTGATAGAGCGGATGCAGGCGGGCGCACTGTCCGGCACGCCCCAGACCGGTGATCGCATCTGGTATCCCCGCACCAAGAAGCCGCCGTTTATGGGCATGATCGATCCGCGTGGAACATGGGATGACGTGACACGCCTTCTCCGGGCGCTGGATTTCGGTACGGCGCGCAACACGGTCGCTATGGCTTCACTCTGGACTGGTAGCGCGCAGGTCTTTATCGGCGGTTGGGAACGCGCAGGCGCAACCGGCACGCCCGGCACTATCCTTGCCGCCGATGAGACGGGCGTCACGCTGGGCTTAAGCGATGGCGCGATCCGCTTTACGGGTTTGACCGACTGGACCGGGGCCGCAATCGTGCCTGCCGCAAGCGGTCTGAGCATTGGCACAAACCTGCCCGACCGCCCGGCCCCTGCGGCTGTTGCCATGGGCGATGACAGGTTCTATGCGGCCGCGTTCAGCGATTTCACCGCAGCCCTGCCGCCCTATCCGATGGAGCATGGCGCGCAGACGGCGCCCCAAAGCGCGCCGCTCACAGCCGGCGGCATGACGCTCGAGACGCTTGCGGCGGGCTTTCTGGCCTGGGTGTCGGGCCTGACCGGGCAGCAAGTGGCCGCGAGCATCGCCGTCCCTGGCGATCACCCCAGCCAGCTTGACCTGCGCCCGGTCGCCGTTGCGCAAAACGCGCAGGGCAGTGGCGCGGATCTGCAATCAACCCTGTCTGAGGCCATCAGCCATATACGCGCGCAGCCAGCACCCAGCCGCGATCTCGCGCTGCGCAGTGTCAACCGCGAGACGGCGGTGCAGGTGCTGGGCGTGGTTCTGGGGCCCGATGGCACAGCGCTGGCAGACGCGCAACTTCTGGTGACGCCCTCACGGCTTGTGGCGCGCGGCGGGGTCTACGCCCAGAACGTGCTGGAGGCCATGGCGGGCGCCTTGTCAGATTATCTTTCGATTTTTCAGTCTTCGGGCGACGCGCCGCTGGGCACGCTCGCGCTGAGTTCTGTGCCCGATCTCGCCCATCCCGGCGCGGCCTTTCCGCAGATCACCGTGCATCAGGCCATTGCCGAGCAAGTGGCCAAGACACCTCAAAGAACTGCGTTTGAGGCCGATGGCGCCGCGCTCAGCTACGCTGATTTTGACGCGCGCGCGACGATGCTCGCGCAGGCGCTGAGCGCACGCGGGGCAGGGCCGGGCAAGGCGGTTGGTCTGTGTCTCGACCGATCCTTCGATCTGGTGATCGCACAGATGGCGATCCTGAAGACGGGCGCGGCCTATCTGCCGCTCGATCCCGGATACCCCGCCGACCGTATCCACTATATGATTGAGGATAGCGGCACTGATCTGATCGTGGCCGATGAGAAGGTCTCCCTAAGGCTTGGGCTTGATCCTGCCCGCGTCATAGGCCCCGACGCCACCGCGCAGGCCCCCATCACGGCGCAGGCCGGGCCCGATGATCTGGCCGTGCTGATCTACACCTCGGGCTCTACCGGCAAGCCCAAGGGCGTGATGGTGCCGCACAAGACCATCGTCAATTTCATGACCGCCATGGATGAGGTTGTCCCCCACAAACCCGATGCCAAACTGCTGGCGGTCACCTCGGTCTGTTTTGATATCTCCGTGCTGGAGCTGTTCTGGACCGTCTCGCGCGGCATTACGGCGGTGTTGCAGACCGATGTCGCAGGCAGCGGGCAATTGCCGGGCTTCTCGCTGTTCTATTTCGCGTCAGAGGCGGAAGGCGCGGGCCATCACGCCTACCGCTTGCTGTTGGAAGGCGCGAAATTTGCCGATAAGAACGGTTTTGAGGCCGTCTGGACGCCGGAGCGGCATTTCCACGCCTTTGGCGGGCTCTATCCAAACCCCACGATCAGCTCCACCGCCGTGGCCGCGATCACCGAAAATATCCATGTCCGCGCGGGCTCTTTCGTGCTGCCGCTGCATCACCCGGTGCGTGCGGCAGAGGATTGGGCGCTGGTTGACAATCTGTCCAACGGGCGGACGGGCGTGGCTCTGGCCTCGGGCTGGCAGCCCAATGATTTTGTCACCCGGCCCGAGAATTTCGAGAACCGCAAGCAGATCATGCTCGACAATATCGCCAAAATGCGCGCGATGTGGCGCGGTGAAAGCCAGGTTCTGCCCGGTCATGACGGCAAGGATGTCGAATTTACGATCCACCCCAAACCGGTCCGCGGTGAGATCCCGCTATGGCTGACGGTTGCCGGCAACCCCGAGACCTTCGCGGCCGCGGGCGAGCATGGCTGCAATGTGCTGACCCATCTGCTGGGCCAGAGCTTTGAGGAAGTGGCCGAGAAGCTGGCCGCCTACCGCGCCGCGTGGCGCGAGGCGGGGCATCCCGGGATGGGCAAGGTCACCATGATGCTGCACACATTCATCTCCGAGGATGAGAGTTTCGTGCGCGAAACCGCACGGGAGCCGATGAAAAGCTATCTGAAAAGCTCGGTCGATCTGCTGAAAAAAGCCTCCTGGTCGACCCCGTTGATCGTGGAGAAATCGCAGACCAAAGGCATGTCCCCGGCGGAGATGTTTGAGCAAAAGGACCTGACGCAGGAAGAGACAGAGGCGCTGCTGGATCACGCGTTTGAGCGCTATTACCAGACCTCCGGGCTGTTCGGCACGCCGCAAAGCGCCAAGGCGATGGTGCGCAGCCTGACGGAGATCGGGGTGGATGAGATTGCCTGCCTGATTGATTTCGGGATCGACACGGATGTGGTGCTGGAAAATCTGCCGCATATCAAATCCCTGATGACCGAGCTTGAGGCCGATGACGGTCTGGGCCGCAAGGCCTCGCTGGCGGAGCTGATCCTAGATAATGGCGTGACGCATTTCCAATGCACCCCGCCCATGGCCTCTTTCCTTGCGGCGGATGCGGTGGGCAATGCTGCGCTGGCACAGCTGGAGGTGATGATGGTCGGCGGGGAGGCTTTCCCACCCGAGCTTGCCAAATCCATGCGCGCGGCAATGTCGGGCATGCTTCTCAACATGTATGGCCCGACGGAGACGACCGTATGGTCCTCCACATTCCCGATCACCGATGGTGAGGCCCCGATCGAGCTTGGCAAGCCGGTGGCCAATACCACGATCTCCATCCGCTCGTCCGAGGGCCGCGCCTTGCCGCCGATGGTCGAGGGGGAGCTCTGGATCGGCGGCGATGGCGTGACCAATGGCTATTGGCAGCGCCCTGATCTGACGGCGGAGCGCTTCGTGCAGACCCCTCAGGGGCGTTTCTACCGCACCGGCGATCTGGCGCGCCGAACGGTTGATGACAGGCTCGAGTTTCTCGGCAGGCTGGATACTCAGGTCAAGATCCGTGGCTACCGGATTGAGCTTGGAGAGATCGAGGCGCGTCTGGCAGAGCAACCCGGGATAGCGCAGGCCATCGTCAATGCCGTCACCTTCGGCGAAGGCGACCAGCGGCTTGTGGGCTATGTCACCGGCAACGGCCCGACGCCTGATGGCGACGGCTTGATCGCGAAACTGGCCGATAATCTGCCTGAATTCATGCTTCCGTCACAAATTGTGATCCTGGACGCGATGCCGCTGACGCCCAATGGCAAGATCGACCGCAAGGCCCTGCCGCATCCGCGCGCGCAGGTGCAGCAGGTTGAGGTCTCGAAGGTTGAAAACGAACTGGAAGAGACGATTGCGGCAATTTGGCGGGATGCTTTGGGTCTTGAAGATGTCTCGACCACTGCCAATTTCTTTGATCTGGGCGGTCACTCTTTGCTGACTGTTCAGGTTCAACGGCGTATTGCAGAGGCTTTGGGGCGCGATGTTTCGATCACAGATGTGTTTCGCTACTCGACAATACGCTCGCTTGCCGGGCATCTTTCCGGGGGTGAGGCGGCCTCCGGGACCAATGCGGCTGCGCGCGGTGCAGCACGCGCCAGCGCACGCCGGCAACGAAGAGGGCGCGTGTAGAGCACACGCAGAGGAAAGGTAAGGTACCAGAGGGTTTGGCAGACGGAAGCGCTAACGCGCAAGACTATGACGATGATCAGGAGAGCTCGGCTTCTGATAACCGGATCGCCATCATTGGGCGGTCGGGTCGCTTTGCGTCGGCTGCCAATATTCGCCAGTTCTGGCGGATTGTTTCCGATGGGCGGATTGGCACGCGGTTTCTGACAGATGCGGAGCTTTTGGGCCGTGGCGTCTCGCGCGCGACGCTGATGGATCCTACCTATGTCAAAGCGGCCAATATGCTTTCCGATATGGAAAGTTTCGATGCAGGCTTTTTCGGCTTCTCGCCCGCTGAGGCGCGCATCCTTGATCCGCAACATCGCCATTTCCTCGAATGCAGCTGGGAGGCTTTGGAAGATGCAGGCCAGATGCCCGAGAAATTCGATGGGCGCGTGGGCATTTATGCGGGCTGCGGCATGCAGGCCTATCTGCCGTTCAATCTGCTGACCAACCCCGATCTGGTCGAAGAGGAAGGCCTGTTCCTTCTGCGCCATACTGGCAATGACAAGGATTTTCTGGCGACCCGCGCGTCCTATCTGCTCAACCTCACCGGCCCGTCGGTCACGGTTCAGACGGCTTGTTCGACCTCGCTGGTGGCGATCCACACGGCAGCCAATGCGCTTCTGGCGATGGAATGCGACATGGCGCTTGCGGGCGGTGTGTCCATCGATCTGCCGCATGGTGTGGGCTATCATTTCTCCGGCGAGGTTGAGAGCCCCGATGGTCTGTGCCGGGCCTTTGATGACAAGAGCGAGGGGACGGTTTTCGGCTCTGGCGCGGCGGTGGTTGTCCTGCGCCGCTACGAGGACGCGCTGGCCGATGGCGATGATATCAAGGCCGTAATCCTTGGGACGGCGGTCAATAATGATGGCGCCTCCAAGGCGAATTATTTTGCGCCCTCCGTCGATGGTCAGGTCGAGGCCGCGTCGGAGGCGGTGGCGCTGGCTGGCGTGCCTCCGGGCAGCATCAGCTACATAGAGGCGCATGGCACCGGCACGCCGATTGGCGATCCGATCGAGCTTGAAGCGCTGCGCGAGGTCTACGGAGAGGCAGGTCCGGGCGAGATCGGCATTGGTTCTGTCAAGACCAATATCGGCCATACGGATACGGCCGCAGGGGCCGCTGGTGTGATCAAGGTGGTCGAGGCGATGCGCCATAAACGCCTGCCTGCCAGCCTGAATTTCACAACGCCCAACCGACGCTTTGATTTTGCGAACAGCCCGTTTCGCGTGGTGGCCGATGCGCAGGACTGGACCCCGAAATCCGGGCCCCGTCGCGCGGCGGTCAATTCGCTGGGCGTGGGCGGCACCAATGCGCATATCGTGCTGGAGGAAGGTCCGGAACGCCCGCCTGCCACCGACCGCGATGACTGGCGCATCTTCACCTATTCGGCGCGCGATACAGATGCGATCGGGCGGACGGCGAGGCTCTGGGCCAGCTATATGGATGCGCCCGAGGAGAGCATGGCTGATATCGCCCACACCCTGCGCCATGGCAGGCGGCAGTTTGATGCGCGTCTGGCTATTGCCGCGCGATCGGCCGAGCAATTGCAGGCAGCGCTCAGCGGCACTGCGCCCAGCCTTGCCCATAGCGCAATGGCCGCAGGCAGCCCGCCCAAGATCGTGTTCCTGTTCCCCGGCGGTGGCGCGCAATATCCCGGCGCCGGCGCACAGATGATGGAGCAATCGCCTGTCTTTGCCGCTGCGGTGGAAGATTGCTTCCGGGCCTTGCCCGAGGATGCGCCCGAGGATCTGCGCCATGTGATGTTAGACAGCACGTCGGATGACAAAAGCGCGCGGCAAAAGATGGGCCGGTCACGGTATGCCATTCCGGCGCTGTTCATCCTTGAATATGCATATGCCAGGCTCTGGGACAGCTACGGTGTGAAGCCCGATATGATCCTGGCCCATTCGGTCGGCGAATATGCCGGTGCCGCGATCGCCGGTGTGATGAGCCTGAGCGACGTGCTGCGGGTGCTTGTGCTGCGCGGTCGGGTGATGGATGAGGCGCCGGAAGGGGCGATGACCTCTGTCCCGGCAGGCGAGGAGACCGTGCGCAGGCTGATCGGTGACGCGCTGGATATTGCCGCGCTCAACGCGCCAGAGGCCAGTGTGGTGTCGGGCACGGTGGAAGATATACGGCTGCTGGAGCGCAAGCTGGAAGGCACGCCGCAGGCCGCCAAGCGCATCAAGATCGATGTTGCGGCGCATAGTCGCCAGCTTGATGGCCAGTTGGAGCGGTTCCGCGAAGGTTTTGCCGGGGGCAATTTCGGTCGTGCTTCGGTGCCGCTGGTCTCCTCCATGAAAGGCGCGATGGCGGCGGGGGATGATATGACCAGCGCTGACTATTGGGTGGCGCATCTGCGCAATACGGTGCGCTTTACCGATGCGGTCAAATGCACGCTCGATCAGGCCGACTGTATTGTGATCGAGGTGGGGCCGGGCCAGACGCTTGGGCCTCTGGTCGAGATCGCGCAGACCGACAGGCCCGCCCGTGCGGTTCTTGCCTCCGCCCCGCGATTTGGCGATGCTACACCTGAGATGGGCGCGTTCATGACAGCGCTCGGGGCGCTCTGGGCGGAAGGCGCCGACGTCACATTGCCTCCGACCGACGGGCGCCGCGTCTCCTTGCCGACCTATGCGTTCGACAAGACGCAGCACTGGATCGAGCCCGGGCAAGGTGCGCGCGCGAATGCTTCCGAGACGATTGCAGAGCCGCTGGCCCTGACCCGCACGCCGCAGATTGCCGACTGGTTCACCACGCAAAGCTGGGCTGACAGCCCGTCTCAGCCGCATGACGTTGATCTGTCCGGGACGTGGCTGGTCTTCGGGATGATTGACGGGCTGTCTGGCGCTGTGCTCTCGGGGCTTGAGAAGGCCTTTGGCAGTCAGGTTCAGATGGTCCGCCCCGGGACGGAATTTGCCCGCAACGGCGCTGATTTCACCATAAGGCCAAATGCGCCTGAGGATTATGCCTCGCTGATTGCGGCACTGCCCGATATCGACAAGCGGCGAATTTTGCATCTGTGGCATGCCAGCATGCCAGACCGGATGCATGGCTTTAACAGCGCTTTCCATCTCACACGCGCGCTTCAGATGGCCGATGCCGGGCAGGGGACGGAGCTGACATTTGCCTCCAGCGGGATCCGGGCTGGTACCGAAAGCGGGGCGGAGGCAGCCTTGCTGCTGGGCCCGGTGCGTGTCGGGCCGCGCGAGGTCAGCGGGCTGTCGACCAAGCTTGTGGACCTTGATCTGTCGGATCTGTCCCGCGCTGCCGATTTCCTGCTGCGTGAGGCCGCTTCCGATACTGCCGATGATCTGATCTCGCAAAGCAAGACCAAGCGGCTCGTGCAGCGCAGCGCCACAATTGCGCCGCCGAAGTCTGAGACCATGCCTGCGCGATTGCGCGAGAATGGCGTCTATGTGATCACCGGTGGGACGACGGGCGTCGGGCTTGAACTGGCGCGCTGGCTGACCACGCATTTCAAGGCGCGCACGGCGCTCTTGTCGCGCTCCGCTGATAAATTTCCGACCCAAACATTGGCCGAGCTGAGCACTGAGGGCGGCGAGGCCATGGCGCTGAGCGTTGATGTCACCAATGCCGCCGCCGTGCAGGAGGCGCTGACCGCAATTCGTGCGAAATGGGGTGCGATCAATGGCGTGATCCACGGCGCGGGCGGGCTCGCAGACGCGCTTTTATCCGAAAAGACCGTGGGCCAGACAGAGCAGGTGATCGCGCCAAAACTGCGCGGTGCGCAGGCCCTGTCAGAGGCCCTGCCGGACGGGTCGTTGGATGTTTTTGTGGTTTTTTCCTCCTCCTCCGTGGCGTTGGGAAGTGCGGGGCAGACCGATTACGTCGCGGCCAATGCGGCGCTGGAAGCGGTGGCCAATGCGCGCTCTGACGGGCTGGTGCTGGCCTGGGGGACCTGGCGCGATATCGGCATGGCCGACCGCGTGCTGGGCGTGGCCGAGACCGAAGACGGCCCGCACCCGCTGCTGGGCGCCAGGGAGGCCGGCAAGAAGGGCCGCATCAGGTTCCGCCGCCGCTTTGATCCCGGGACGGATTGGGTCGCGGGCGAGCATGTTATTGACGACAATCCGGTGCTGCCCGGCACTGCCTATATGGAGATGATCCACGCCGCCGCGCTGGAGCTTGTCGGCGCGCGCGCCTTCGAAATCCGCTCGCTGTCGTTTCTCAAGCCGATGGTTTTTCAGGACTGGTCGCAGCGCGAAGTCTCGGTCGTGCTGGAGCCACGGCGCGATGGCTATGACGTGACAATCGAAAGTAAGGCGGGTCAGAACAGCGTGTCGCAAACCCATGCGCAGGGTCAGATCATCGCGACGCTGAACCGCGATGCCGAGTTGCCCGAAAGCCTGCGCGTTATCCCCGATCTGTTTGAGCCTGCCGATCTGGAAGCCGCCTCTATGCAGGGGGATTTGATTGATTTCGGCGCACGTTGGCTCAATCTCCAGTCGATCGGGCAATATGACACCTTTGTCGAGGGCCGGTTTGAGCTGGCAGAGGCATTCCGTGCCGATATCGACGATGGCCATAAGCTGCATGCGGCGATTTTGGACAATGCGATGACTGTGGGCCTTCTGGCTGTCTCCGACAAGGACAAGATGGGTCGGGTCTTCGCGCCCATGTCGGTGGAGCGTGTCCGCGTACTCGGGCCCCTTGATCGCAAGGTGCGCGCTGTCGCGCGGCGGCTGCGGATGACGGATGCCTCGGTCGCGCTGTTTGATGTCATGCTGAGCGATCCGGATGGCACGCCGCTGGTTCTGTTCGAAGGGCTTGCGATGCGCGGCGTCCCCTTGGGAGAACTGGGCGATGTCGGCGCCTCGCAGACCTTGCCTGAGGCGCTGCTGAGCAAAGGGATACGCGCCGAAGATGCGCCGGAGATATTTGCGCGCGCCTTCAACACCCAGGCGCGCTATCTGAGCGTCTCGGCCTTGCCGCTCAAGACCATCCGGCTGGCCATGACCGAAGCACGGCGGACCGGATTTGGCCGTATGGGCGAATCCAGCGGGGCCGGAGATGCGCTGACCACGCCGGTCGAGGCGGAAATGGCCGAGATCTGGCAGGAAATTCTTGGTGCCAGCGGGATCGGGCCGCAGGACAGTTTCTTCGATCTTGGTGGCCATTCGCTCAGTGCGGTGCGCATGTTCAGCCGGATCCAGAAGCGCTTCGGGGTCTCCTTGCCTCTGGCCACCTTGTTTGATGCGCCGACGCTGGGCCAGCTCTCGCTTGTTGTGGCGAGATCTGCGGGCCTTGAAGTCGACGTAGCAGGGGATGATCCTGCCGCGCTCGTCTCGCCCGAAAACTGGTCGCCGCTGGTCGAGATCAGCGCCGGAAAGCAGCATATCAAGCCGCTGTACTGTGTGCATGGTGCGGGCGGAAATGTACTTAATTTCAGGGCGTTGTCGAGCTATCTTCACGCGGATATCCCGTTCTACGCCCTGCGCGCGCTTGGCTCGGATGGTGATCTGGAGCTGGATTCTACGCTGGAGGCGATGGCGGATCGGTATTTCGACGCGATCCGGGCGCATCAGCCGATCGGGCCGTACCGCTTGTCGGGCTATTCCGGCGGCGGGACGATTGCGCTTGAGATCGCCAACAGGCTGGTTGCCGCGGGCGAAGAGGTCGAGCATCTGTTTTTCTTCGACACGCTCGCGCCGCATATCGGCAATATGGAGCTGAGTTTTCTGCAAAAGCTCTGGGCTGCGCGCAGTTGGGATATCGAATATGCGATGGGCTGGCTGGCGCGCAAAAGGCAGGCCCGCGAAAATCGCGAGGCCTCCAATGAGATCAGCGATTTCATCGAGGCCGGTCAGCGGATCCCGGATGAGCTGAACGGTGTGCGCCTGACCCGCGCCTTCGAGGCCGCGCAGATGCTCTACCGCATGCAATCCTATGATGGCGATGTGACCCTATTCAAGGCGCGCAATGCCTCGACCCTTTTCTTACGGGGTGGGCCGACACTGGGCTGGAAGGACTACATCACGGGCACGCTCGAGATTCAGGAATTCGACTGTGACCATTTCACCTTGATGGAAGATCCAACGATCGAGAAGATCGGCGCTATTTTGACAGAGCGTCTTTTGTACTGACGTCGTTTCGCTGCAAAACGCCCAGATGGCCTTGTGATTGCTCCTGTGCCGGCTGCTGACACAGTGCATTCAGACTGTCCGTTTCCTGTTGTTTGAACAGCAGGGGCTTGGGCCCGAGAACGATATAGGCAAGCACGGCCGAGAGGAAATAGGTGATGCTGAAGGCCATGTAAGTGGCCTCTCCGCCGGTCGTAGGCAGCACGGGCAGCACCAGGATCGAGCTGTTCACGCCGATCTGCAGCAGCAGGACGCAAATTGCGCTTCGGGTATGGAAATAGACCAGCCCGCACATCAGGGCGACGCCGGTTTGGTTGATCAAAAGCGGCAGCAGTTTCAGGCCGGGAATAATGCCGTAATCGTAATGCGCCATTGGCAGCCACCACGCCGTCCAGAACACGCCGACGATGAGGCCAGCGACAAAGATCGTGTGGCGCTGCGACAGGTACCTGATCGAATAGCTGATCCACACGATCTCCCCGATCAGGGCGCCGATAACCAGTGTCAGCATGATGCGCGGATTGGTGACCACTCCGAGTTGAAGGGAGAGATCCTCAAACGCCGTCACGCCCAGAGCGATCTTGCCCGCAAGGACAAGGATTCCGATGCTGAGCGCCCATAGCATGGCGAGCAGATACCATTTTGGCGCAACGCGCCAATGCGCCAAGGGTCGGAACAGATCGACAATCGCCCAGAGCCCGCGACTGGCATAGACAACCAGCAACATGACGGAGCCGAGCAGTGCGAACCGGCCATAATTGTAGACAGAATCCGGCAGGATGCCTTCGGCGCAGGCCGCAACAAAAATCGCGTTTACCACAACGATAAACGATAGAAAGGTTAATACCTCATGGCGCCGAAATAGATCACGCAAAACACAAAACTCCCACAAACGAGGCTTCGATAATGTCTGATTCGTAGATGCAATGCACGTGGGCTTGACGTTCTGGCCACTTTGCCGCATGCAAACTGCCGAATCTACACAAATTGTTTCGCCAACGCGGCTGTTGAAGCAATTTGTCGCCCATAGAGACGATTTTCTTCTTTGCACGATCCTCTTGCGCTATGATAACTATCAAGTGATCGGCAAATTATTGCCGTACATTTTGGGGGGCGTGAAGTGTTAGTCTGCGACGGTAGGGTACGCTCTTGCTGGCGTATAGGTCCCGATACTGGATGCCTGGAAATTTGGCGTTGAGGCACCGGTTAGTGCAGTTTGAAAAAACAATCCCGTTGCGAAGCGACGGGGACAGATGATTGTGAGGGTACGAGTGGGTGATCTTAAACGGCCCAATATGGGCAAATCGCGCGCATCTGTTCTTGTGAGCATTTGCGATGCATTTCAAGACGCGGTGCGCCAGTTTCCTCAGCGTGTCGCGTTGCAATGCGGTGCGCAAGTCGTCACCTATCATGAGCTTGACCAGCTCAGCGCGGATTACGCCGCGCGGCTGACAACGCTCGGCGTCAAGAGCGGCGACAAGGTCGGTTTCGAGGCGCGGCGCGGGATTGCATCCATAGTCTCCATGTTGTCCATCCTGCGGGCAGGCGCGGCCTACCTTCCGCTGACGGATCAATATCCTGCCGACCGGCTTGCGCTCATCGCGCAGGTGGCTGAGCTCTCTGTTGTTCTTGGCGATGTCCCAGGTTTGCGTGAGGCCGATCTTTGGATGGGCGATCTGCAAAGCCTGCCTGCTGCCGCGGGCGCTGCAAGACCCGCAAGGCTGACCCCTGAAGATGCAGCCTATGTGATGTTCACCTCCGGCAGCACCGGCGTGCCGAAAGGGGTTATTGTGCCGCATCGCGGTGTGCTGCGGCTTGTCGTGGATCCCGATTTCATGGACCTCGGGCCCGATGAGCGGATCCTGCAACTGGCGCCTCTGGCCTTTGATGCCTCCACGCTGGAAATCTGGGGCGCGCTTCTCAATGGCGGCATGCTTGTAATCCCGGATCAGGCTGAGGTCGGTTTGCGCGATCTGGGCCGCTATATTCGCGACGATCAGATCACGTCGCTCTGGCTTACGGCTGGTTTGTTTCATGCCATGGCGGATGAGCGTCCCGGTGATCTGGCGCCGCTCAAGCAGTTGCTTGCAGGCGGTGACGTGCTGCAACCGGCCATGCTGCGCCGTGTCCGGGACGTGGCCCCTGAATTGCGGCTGATCAATGGGTATGGACCGACCGAGAACACGACATTCACATTGTGCCACCAGATCACCGATGAGGATCTGTCAGGCAATGTGCCGCTGCCAATCGGCAAGCCGATCGCGGGAACGCAGACATATGTTCTGGACGACGCGCTGGCACAGGTAGGCGATGGCGAGATCGCGGAACTCTATGCCGCCGGGGATGGTCTGGCTTTGGGGTATCTCGGGCAGCCCGATCTGACCGACAGGCTCTTTATCCGCGCGCCATGGGACCCGACCATTCTGCTCTACAAGACCGGTGATCTGGTCTCACGCGATGCTGACGGCATTCATCATTTCCATGGCCGCGCGGACCGGCAGGTCAAGATCCGTGGCTACCGGATCGAGCTTGACGCGGTTGAAGGCGTGTTGGCCAATCATCCCGATATTGCCAGCGCTGTGGTTTATGCCAAGCCCTCGGCAGACGGCTCAGACAAGCAACTGGTTGCGGCCTATACGCTTTCGGGACAGGCGGAAACCGAGAGTTTGCGCGCCCATATGGCCGCGCAATTGCCCAGCTATGCCGTGCCGCAGCGCTTTGTGAGGATGGCTGCTATGCCACTGAACGCATCGGGTAAGCTCGACCGCAAGGCCATTGAGGCTGGCATCGAGGCCAGCAGCACGACCCGGCAGGCCAAGCCGAAAGCCGCGCAGATGCGCAAGTCTGCGGGAAGATTTGAACGACTGATCTCGTCCCAGCTAGCAGCCCTGCTTGGCACGGATGAGATCGACCGCACGGCCAATTTCTTCGAGCTTGGCTTGACCTCGCTGCAAATGGTGCGCCTGCATGAGCGTCTGCAGGACCAGCTTGGCCGGGACTTCCCGGTCATGGATTTGTTCGCCCATACTTCCGTCGCCGCCCTGGCAGGCCATCTTGCGCAACGCCCCGAGGCTCGGGATGATGCGGATGTCACGCTGGCCGAGCCCGAGCAGCAAGATGATCTGATCGCCATCGTTGGCATGGCGGGGCGCTTCCCCGGAGCCGCTTCGGTCGACGCGCTTTGGGATAGTCTGGTTGCCGGTCGCGAGCTTATTTCGCATTTCACACCTGAAGAGCTCGACATCCCGGCAGGCGAAGGCCATGTCGCCGCGCGCGGCTATGTCGAAGGGGCCGATCTGTTCGATGCGCGCCATTTCGGCATCCCGCCCAAGGAGGCGGAGCGGCTTGACCCGCAGCACCGCATCCTTCTGGAGGTTGCACAGACCGCGCTGGAAGGCGCGGGCGTCGATCCCGACCGCTTCGACGGCAAGATCGGGATCTTTGCAGGCGTCAGCCAGAACAGCTATTTGATGTCCAACCTGCTGACCGCGCCCGGTGCGACGCGCAAATATGCGGCAGGCTATCCGGTCCAGGATTTCTCGACGCTGTTTGGCAATGACAAGGATTTTGTCACGACACGGGTTGCCTATAAGCTCAACCTGCGCGGCCCGGCGGTGAATGTGCAATGCGCCTGCTCGACCTCTCTGGTTGCTGTGGCCAATGGCTGTCAGGCGCTGATCTCTGGCACGGCGGATATGGTGCTGGCGGGCGGCGTGTCGATCACCTTCCCGCAAAAACGCTCCTATGCCTATCTGCCCGACGGTATGGCCTCGGCCGATGGCCATTGCCGGACCTTTGATGCCGACGCATCCGGGACGGTGTTTGGCGACGGGGCGGGTCTCGTGGTGCTGCGCAGGCTCAGCGACGCGCAGCGCGATGGTGACAATATCATCGCAACGATCCGTGGTTTTGCCATCAATAATGACGGCTCGGCCAAAGCTGGCTATGCGGCCCCTTCGGTTACGGCGCAGGCCGCCGTGATCAAGGCTGCGCATAAAGCCGCGAAGGTCAGCCCGCGCGATATCGGTTATGTCGAGGCGCATGGAACCGGCACGCCTTTGGGCGATCCGATCGAATTTGCCGCCCTGCGCGACGCGTTCTCGTCGGAGGATGATCGCGGTTACTGCTGGCTCGGGACGGCCAAGACCAATATCGGCCATCTCGATATTGCGGCCGGTGTCACAGGGCTGATCAAGACGGCGCTGACGCTGAAACACGGACAAATCCCGCCGCTTTTGCATTACAAATCGCCCAACAAGGCGATAGATTTTGACAGCTCGGCCTTCCGTCCCGTGACCGAACTCACCGAATGGGCGTCCACCGACGGGCCCCGACGCGCCGGGGTCTCGGCCTTCGGGGTCGGCGGGACGAATATCCACATGGTGCTGGAAGAGGCGCCTGTCGCCGCAGCCCCGCCCGATCCCGAACCGCGCATGGATCAGCCCCATATCCTGCCCGTCTCGGCCAGCTCGAAACCCGCGCTGAAAGCCGCTATTGCCAATCTGGGCACCTGGGCCCGCGCCAACCCCGGGGCCGATATCGCCTCTGTCGCGGCCACCTTGCGCGACGGTCGCAGGCAATACGGGATGCGCAGCGTTCTGGTCGCGCGGGACATGGACACGCTCGCCAAAGCGGCTGAGGCCCCGGTAGCGCCGGTATCGGCCAATGCGGGGCAGGGCGATCTGGTGTTTCTCTTCCCCGGGCAGGGCTCTCAGCATGTGGGCATGGGACGCGCGCTTTACGACGCCGAGCCTGTGTTCCGCGAGGCGCTCGATGCCTGCAATGCCGTCTGGACCAAGCTGGGCGGCGATAGCCTGACCGATATTCTTTATTGCGCGCCATCAGACGCGGCCGCGATGACCGAACGGCTGAAGGACACGGCGCTGGCGCAACCGGCGATTTTCTCTGTCTCCTATGCCTTGGCGCGGCTGTGGCAGTCCTGGGGTGTTTCGCCTGATGCGATGATCGGCCATTCGGTCGGTGAGTTTGTCGCGGCCAGTCTGGCCGGTGTGATGTCGCTGGACGACGCCATCGGTCTGGTCCGGCTGCGCGGCGCGCTGATGGCGGATCTGCCCAAAGGCTCTATGATCTCCGTTGCCGCGGCCGAGGCCGATCTTGCGAAATATCTCGAATTTGGTCTTGACGTGGCCAGTGTGAATGGCGCGAAATCGACCGTTCTGGCGGGTCCCGATGCTGCGGTGGACGCCGCGCTGGGTGCGCTGGAAGCCGATGGCATCGCCGCAAAACGCCTGCACACAAGCCATGCCTTCCACAGCCGCATGATGGACCCGGCAGTCATTCCGTTCCGCGAACATGTCGCCAGGCTTGATCTAAAGGCACCGGCGCTTCCGATCCTGTCCACCGTGACAGGCCAGTGGATGACAGAGGCCGAGGCCACGGACCCAGGCTATTGGGCGGGTCATATGCGCGCGCCGGTGCGCTTTTTTGATGCGGTCCAGGCCGTCCAGGTAGAGGGTAAATGCGCCTTCGTGGAGGTAGGTCCCGGGCGCACACTTTCCGTTCTGGCAGGCCAGACAGGGGCAAGCGCGATTTCCTCGTCGCCCCATGCGCAGGCCGATGACACGGATGCGCGCGATGCGATTTACGCAGCCTTTGGCGGGCTTTGGGCCATGGGACGTGACATTGACTGGTCGGCCGTGGCCGGCCCCGCGCCGCGCAGTCGCGCAATCCTGCCAACCTATCCGTTCCAGCGGGAGCGTTTCTGGGTCGAGCCTGAGACGGATTTCCCGACCGCAACCCCCTCTGACGCGTCTGTCACAGCCCTCGCTGAGCCATTGGAAGAGCCCGTTGATGGGCCCGGCGAAGCGCCTGGCGAGGAGGTGCAGACCGATCCGCTACTGGCGGTGCAGAACATGCTCTGCGAGCTCTCCGGCATCCCCGCCGATGAGATCGAGCCTGACACCAGCTTCATGGCGCTTGGCTTCGACTCACTTTTGCTGACGCAGGCAACCAAGGAGATCTCGGACCAGTTTGGCCTCAAGGTTACACTGCGCGAATTGATTGACGGGCTGTCGACCCCGGCCGCGCTTGCCGCGCAGGTGACGGTCAAACCGAAGGTCAAAACCGCTGCCGCCGCCGCGCCGCAAGCCGCTGTGCAGGCGCCCGTTGTGGCCGCCGAAAGGCCGAATGTCCCGATCCTGTCCAACGCGGAGCCGATACCGTCTGAACCCGTTCTGACGCCCGCCCAACAGGCCAGCATCGACCGGCTCGTCAAGCGGTTCAACGACAAGACGCCGACCTCAAAGGCAATGACCGATGCGCATCGCAAGGTCCATGCCGACCCGCGCACGGCATCAGGGTTCAACCGTCTGTGGAAGGAGATCGTCTACCAGATTGTGACGGCCCAATCCAAAGGCTCGCGTCTGCTGGATGTCGATGGCAATGAATATATCGACATTTTGAACGGCTTTGGCCCGGGCTTTCTGGGCCATGGGTTCGACCCGGTGCTCGAGGCTGTCCATGAGCAGCTGGATGCCGGTTTCGAGGTCGGTCCGCAATCTGTGGCCGCGATGGAGGCCGCCGCGCTCTTTGCCGAAGTGACCGGCAATGACCGGGCCAGTTTCGTCTGTACAGGCTCGGAAGCGGTCTATGCCGCGATGCGTCTTGCGCGCACCTGCACGGGGCGCGACAAGATCGTGTTCTTCGCCCGCGACTATCACGGCAATTTCGACGAGGTGCTCGCGCGCGGGGTGGGCACGGGCGACGCAGCCCGCACGCTGCCATCCGCCCCCGGCATTCCGCGCGACAGTGTCAAAAATACCGTTGTCCTGCCCTATGGCAGTGATGAAGCGCTGGACTATATCCGCGCCCATGCGCATGAGCTTGCGGCCGTCATGGTCGAGCCCGTGCAATCGCGCAGACCGGAATTTCGCCCTGGCGAATTCATCCGGGAGGTGCGCGACATCACCCGTGCCTCCGAGACGCTTTTCATCTTTGATGAGGTCGTGACCGGCTTCCGTTTCGGCCCGCGCGGGGCGCAGGCCTTCTACGGGGTCGACGCCGATCTCGTGACCTATGGGAAGGTTGTCGGCGGCGGCATGCCTCTGGGCGTTGTCTCGGGCAAGGCGCGCTATATGGACACGTTTGACGGTGGTCAGTGGCAATTCGGTGATGACAGCTATCCAACCGCGCCGGTAACCTTCTTTGCGGGCACTTTTGTGCGTCACCCGCTGGTTATGGCGAGCCTCAAGGCAATGCTGACTTTCTTCAAGGCGCAGCCCTCGCATTTCTGGAAATCGGTCAATTCCAAAGGCGACAGGCTCGCAGGCACGCTGGATCGGTGGTTTGAGACCAATGACATGCCGTTCCAGATGCCCAATTGCGGCTCTTTGATGTATCTGCGTATCGGCGAGGATCAGAAATATGGCGGGCTTCTGGGCGCGCATATCCGTGATCGCGGCGTGTTCTATCTGGAGGGGTTCCCGTCCTATATGACGGCCGCGCATGATGATGAAGATATCGAATATGTGATTGATGCCGTAAAGGATTCCGCGCTTGAGATGCGGGCCGCTGGGCTTTTGACGGGCCGCGAGCCGGTTGATTATGATGCCAAGCCGTCGATGCCTCCGGCGCGCCTGTCGCTGCCGGGTGGCAAGGAGAGGATCTCCGCCATGATGGCCGCACCGGTGGGCCCTGTCGAGATTCCGACAACCGAGGCGCAACGCGAAATCTCGGCCGCCATGGCTGTCTCACCCGAGCTGTCGCCTGCCTATAATGAATGCGTAACGCTGCGGCTCAATGGCCCCGTCGATGCCAATATGCTGGAGCGCGCAACAAACCGCGCGCTGGCACGTCATGATGCGCTCAAATCGACGATCTCCGAGGATGGCATGGTCATGCGCGTCGGTGCAGTGGATGCGATCACCACGCGGCGCGAAGATCTCAGCGGGATGGGGCTGGTTGCCAGCCGCGACCGGCTCGCCCGGCTTGTGGCCGAGCAGGTGGAGACCGAGTTTGACCTGACGCGCGGACCGTTGATCCGCGCGACCCTCGCGCTGACGCCGCATGGCGCTGATCTGATCCTGTGCGGCCATCACATTGTCTTTGACGGCTGGTCTATCGGTGTGGTTGCCGACGAGATTGCGCAGCTCTACCGCGCAGGGCTTTCGGGCCAGACGGCGCCTCTGAGCGAAGCTGAAAGCTTCATCGACTATGCCCGCCGGGATGCGATCTGGCTTGGCAGCGATGCGTGCAAGGCGGCGGAAAGCTTCTGGCGCGGCACGCTGGCCGGTGCGCCTGCGCATTTCGATCTGCCCACGGATCGCGACCGCAGCGTTGTACGCGACGTGGCTGCTGACCGGATTGATCTGGCCTTCCCGGCTGATCTCGTGGCGCGGCTCAAAAAGGTCGCGCGCGAGACGGGCGGCACTTTGGTCAATCTGATGCTGGCCGCCTTCAGTCTGCATCTTGCGCGGGTCTCGGGCCAGCGCGATGTGACCGTCGCCGTGCCCTCTTCGGGCCAGTCTGTGCAGCAGATGTTTGGCCTTGTCGGCCATTGCGTCAATCTTATGCCGATCCGGATGCCGATTGATGTCGATGCAAGCTTTGCCGAAGTGATCAAGCAGGCCCAAAGCGCGGTGCTTGACGCGCAGGACCATCAGGGGCTCACCTATGGCTCGCTGGTGCGGCTGCTGGATCTGCCACGCGACCCGTCGCGCCTGCCGATCACGCCTGTGATGTTCAATATGGATCGCGGGATCGACATCTCTCAGGCCTTTGGGACCACGCCGGGCGAGCTGATCTCGCATGCCCGCCGTGCAGAGAATTTCGAGCTGTTTCTGAACCTGACCGATGATGGCGAGACAATTCAGTCCGAATGGACCTACAGCACCGGTCTTTTCGATGCGGCGACGATCCAGGCGCATATGGACGGGCTGACCGAATTGCTGGAGCGGATCGCTGATGATAGCGCGCAGAGCGTAACGCGTCTGTTGGCCATGTCACCGCGCGAGGCGGCTTTGCTGGAAGATGTTGCGATTGGCCCGCGGCTGACCCTGCCAAAGACAGGCCTGCATGATCTGATCGCCGCGCGCGCCGACCGCTTCCCCGATGCCCATGCCATTGAGCCCACCACGCAGTCGCGCAATGCTTTGTCCTATCGCGGGCTCGAGGCTGGCGCGAACCAGGTCGCCAACGCCCTTCTGGCGCGCGGCATTGGTCCGGGCATGCTTGTCGGCGTCTCACTGGATCGCGGGCCGCGTATGGTGGCGACATTGCTGGGCGTGCTGAAAAGCGGCGCAGGCTATGTGCCGCTCGACCCGAGCTTCCCAAAGGAGCGGCTGAGCTATATTCTGGCGCATTCCAACACCTCTCTGGTGCTGGTCGATGATGTGACGCGTGACGTCTTTAGTGGCGAGGAGGCCGATCTGCTGCATGTCGGCAGTGAAGAGGTCACGACATGCGCGGCCACTGCACCCGATATCGACGTCACGCCTGATAGTACGGCCTATGTGATCTATACCTCCGGCTCCACCGGCAAGCCCAAAGGTGTCGAGATTTCGCATCGCGCGATCACGAATTTCCTGATGTCGATGAAGGTGACACCGGGAATGTCTGCGGCAGATAAGCTGCTTTCCGTGACGACGATCTCCTTTGACATTGCGGGTCTTGAGATGTGGTTGCCGCTGCTCTCGGGCGCCTGTCTTGTGATCGCCTCGCAGGCTGAGGCCTCCGATCCGCAAGCGCTCGCCCGGATCATCAAAGAGCGGAAGATCACGGTGATGCAGGCCACGCCGTCGACCTGGCGGATGCTCGTGGCGTCGGGCTGGAAAGGGTCCGACAAGCTGACCGCTTTGGTGGGCGGAGAGGCGCTGCCCGCACCTCTGGCCAATGATCTGCTGATGCGGACCGCAGCACTTTGGAACATGTATGGCCCGACAGAGACGACCGTTTGGTCGACCTGCAAAAAGCTTGAGATGGGCCATGACGTCACGATCGGCCACCCGATCGCCAATACCACAGTGCATGTGCTGGACGACCAGCTGCAACAGGTGCCCATCGGCGTCACCGGAGAGCTGTGTATCGGCGGCGCGGGGCTGGCGAAGGGTTATCTGGCACGCCCTGATCTGACCAAGGAGCGGTTCATCACCCATCCGCAAACAGGCGCACGGATATACCGGACGGGCGATCTTGCCCGCTGGATAGAGACCGAGGGCGGGCTGTCGCTTGACTGTCTTGGCCGGGTCGATGCCCAGATAAAACTGCGCGGCTACCGCATCGAGCTTGGCGAGATCGAGGCCGCACTTGATGAGGTCAATGGTATTGCCTCTGCGGCGGCCGTGCTGCGCAATCAGGGCAGTGATACGGCTGAAATCGTGGGCTATGTCACGGCCAAGTCGAACCATGACCTCAACCCGGCCAATATCCGCACGGTGCTGGCCGACAGGCTGCCCTCCTATATGGTGCCCGCGCGGATCATAGCACTGGACGAGCTTCCGCAGACGCCAAATGGCAAGATTGACCGCAACGCCCTGGCCGCGCGCTCTATTGCCAATCACGCCAATGAGCCGGGCTCGAGCCGTGTAAGGGGAGAGACCGAGCTGAAGCTGCGCGATATCTGGCGCGATCTGCTCAATACCAGCGATATCTCCCGCGATGACAGTTTCTTTGAACTCGGCGGCCACTCGCTTCTCGCCGTCCGCCTGTTCTCCCAGATCCGGGAAAGCTGGGATCTGGAGATGCCGATCTCGACCCTGTTCCTGAACCCTTCCATCGGGGCTCTGGCCAGCAGCATTGACGCGGCCACGCAGGCTGATGAGCCTGCCGAGCAGGCGTTTGATCCCGAGGGCCCATGGGACACGACGGTCGTGATCCATCCGGGTCCCGGCACTGAAGCCAAACCGCTCTTTGTCGTGGGCGGCGTGGGCGGCAATGTGAACAACCTGTACAGCCTCGGGCAGTCTCTTGGCGCGGAACGGCCAGTGATCGGTCTGCAGATGCGCGGGATCATGGGCCACCGCAAACACGAGGATCTCGGCGCCACGGCGGCAGATCACATCACCTATCTGCGTAAACATCAGCCGCAGGGTCCCTATCTGCTCGCGGGTTATTCCGGCGGCGCCTTTACCGCGTTCGAGATGGCGCAGCAATTGCGCGCGGCGGGAGAAGAGATCGCGTTTCTGGGGATACTCGACATGCATGCGCCGGGCTTCAAGCTGACAGAAAAGATCGGCCTGATGACGCGTCTGTCCTGGGAGGCTGCCGGGATCGCCAAACGCGGGCTACGTTCCTTCACCGGGCGGGCCAAGATTTTCATGCGCAAGCGGACAGCTGAGAACATGTTGAGCAATCACATAGCGCTCGGCGATGAGGACCAGCGTCGCCACGATGCGCTTGTGCGCGACTGGTGGGACATGGTTCACAGCTATGAGCCCAAGCCCTTCATGGGGGATGCGCAGCTCTTCCTTGGCCTGCCCGAGGGGATCACTGATGAGATGATGAAACGGCAGGACCCGCATCTGGGTTGGGATCCGTTGATCGCAGGCCGACTGACCATTGTACCGCTTTCGGCGGGCCATCAGGAATTCCTTGAAGGACAGGCTCTGGCCGAATTGACCGCCGCGTTGAGCTCACAACTCAAGGGCCAATGAGCGGCGGGCATCGGGCACCGATGACGGAGGCCTCGTTTCGGATGCGGGTCGGGGCCTGCGACGTTGAGGGGCTGCTATTCGATCTTGATGGTGACGCCGACATTTCGCTGACTCAGGCGCGCGACTGGCTGAGCGCGTCAGAGCGCGCCCGGGCCGGGCGGTTCAAATTTCAGATCCACCGCGACCGCTTCACCAGAGGTCGCGGATTTTTGCGCCAAACACTCGCGGCCTGTCTGGGGCAGCCCGATCCGGGCGCGCTGGCCTTCGCGCTGGGGCCGCAGGGCAAGCCGGCTTTGGAAGGGGAGCGGATCTGGTTCAACCTCTCCCATTGCGAAGATCGCGCGGTGATGGTGATCTCGGGCGACGGCCCGCTTGGGGTCGATATAGAGAGGCATGACCGCAGCACCGATATTTTGGCATTGGCTCCCTCTGTCTTTACGCAAGCGGAATGTGACAGGCTCGAGAGCCAGCCAGATGATGCCGCGCGCCGCCGGTTTTTCTTTCGGCTATGGACGGCGAAAGAGGCGCGGATGAAGCTGACCGGCGAGGGGATGTCGTTGAACCCGAAGCAGATTTCGCTTCAGATTGAGGGCGATCTGCCCGTGGGATACGCGCAGCCCGAGATGCCGAAGACGGCGTTGGCCTATCTTTCGGGGCTGGCGGGTGCCAGTTGCGCCGTCGCCGCCCCGCGCCAGTTATAGCACAGCAGCCAGGCGAAAGCGGCCACCAAGGCGCAGGCAAGCAAGACGCAGACCAGCAGCAGGGGCCGCCCGATCAAGGCCGCGGTCGCGGCACCATCCGGGCTCCAGCCGAGCCAGATGAGGATCGCGGCGGCTCCGGCCTCGGCAATGCCGAGCCCGGCGATGGAGACGGCCAGCAGCCCCACCACATTCAGCCCCGCGATCATCACGAACACATCTCCCGGCGCCAGCACGGTGGCCGCTGCAGCAAATGAGGCCCCAACGGCGGCAGCCGCAGAGAGCCAGATAGCCAGGCTGCCAAAGCTGCGCGTGATCCGGCAATGCCAGCCCGGCGCCAGGCTTTCGGGCGCCACGGTCTGTGACAGCCGCGTGGCCAGTCTGGTGTTTTGCGGCAGGACACGCAGCAGCCTTGCTATCAGGGGCTCGAGCTGCAGCGATAGCGCAAGAAAGATGCCGGAGAACAGTGCGCACCATGGCGGCATCCTCCCCTCCAGCGCGAGCCCGAATGCGGCCAGCGCCAGCAGGCTCAGCGCATCACGGGCGCGCGACAGGGCGATCAGCCGCGCAGCCGCCAGCAGCGGCAGCCCGGGTTTCGCGCGGGCAAGATGTGGAAAGCTCAGATCCCCCAGCCCCGAGGGTACGGCGCTGAACAAGACCTGATGGCTCGCGGTCAGAGACATCCAGTTGCCAAAACTGCTGTGCGCATCCGAGCCCGCGATCAGCCGAAAATTCGCGGCCCGCAAGAGCAACGTGAGGATCGAGAAGAGCAGCGTCAACGCGATATGGCGGGGGGAGACCTGCTGAAACCGCGAAAGCTCGACCCCCGATAGCTGGATCAGAAGCATGATCAGCGTCACCGCGACGCCCACGCGCAGCGCGATACGGCCTGCCTTACCGCCCATAGCCGAGCCTGCGTGCGAGCGGTCCGGTGATCGCGGCGACCGCGCTGTGATCAAAACCGGGGGCCTCGGACGGTGCGGGGTTTATGCGGCGCTCAAACATGGCCCAGTCGATTTCCCCCGGCATATCCAGCGCGAAGGCGTCAAAGATCCGGGCAATGGCCGCGCGCCGGGTCCCGTGGTCTGCGTCGAACAGGTCTTCATAGCGTATCGTAATGAAATGCGCGCAGGCGCCCTGCAGTTCCAGAATGCGGGTATTGCACCAGACCCAGCGCCACAGGTTGCGATCAAACTGGCTGAGCCGGTGCCAGCCCTCCGGGCGCGGCGCGGGGAAGGGTTTGGCAAAGGGGATGTAGTCGATGACGCCGCGATACCTGCTTGAGGCCTTGAAGACGGTCATGGACTGCGCCCAATCGGAAGGCTCGCGCACGATATGGACCACGCGTAAGGCCCGGGCAGGGTCGGGCAGGGCATCTGTGACGGCACACAGAAACGGGTTGATCTCGATATATGCTCCACGCGCCGCTTTGGCGCGTTGCGCGCGGCTGCGCCGGACCCAGGCCTTCGTCGGGCGATCCAATATGCCGAAATCATTACGCAAATTTCCCATCATCATCTGGTAGCGCGTCGGTGCGGGCTCGTGGCAGGCGGTGACATCGGGGGCATATTGCGCAAAGAGCTGTTCGAGAAACACAGTGCCCGTGCGCCCGGCCGACAGGATGTAGCGCCAGGGCTCCGCCGGATCGGTCGCCTGCGCGTGGAAGTCAGAGGGTTTGGCAGGCTTCATGACGCCTCGCAGCTGGAAAATCCGGGCTGCGCATCGGCAGCGATGAAGACCAGATCGCCCAGTTCTTGCGCCTGTCCGAGCCGGGCCAGATCGGCCTCTACCGCGTCATCGAGCCAGTAGCCATGATAGACGATCAATGCCACATCATAGCGCTGCAAAATGGCACACCGTTCGCGAAGAGTGGTGGCAGTGGCGAAGAAGTCCCGCGTCGCCTGCTGGCGTTCAATCATGTCGGGTACTTCGGCAAAAAGGCGGGGGATGGATACGACCTTGAGCGCTGAGGCTTCCATAGGAAAGGCGGTTTGCCGGTCTGCAATGGCGGTCGCACCGGCGGGCACCAGGGTTTCGGCAAAGGCCATGGAAGCGAGGATATCCGCGCTCCATGTCAGGGGACGTTGCTGCATATGGCCTGTGTTCAGGAAGTCATGTGCGCGCATATATTGCTGCCAGGCCTGCTGGATGTTGACGACCAGCAGCAAGGACAGACCGGCCACCAGCAGGCCGCGAAACACATCCGAGACGATCGGTGCGCGGTTGCGTTGCAGAGGCTGGAACAAGTAGCTGACGAGGGCGAGCTGCAAAAACAGAACGATGAACGGCATGATCCGGGTCGCGACCCAGTTGTCACGGGCCAGCAGCAACACAAAGCCCGCGATCAGAACGGCGAGAGGGAGCGCGAGCTCCCAACGGATGCGCCGGCCACCCACCGCCCGCAAGCCCAGAACGCCCACCATTGCAAGGCCAAGTGTCACCTGCATCTTGCCGAGATCCTGTAGCGAATAGCTCAGATAGCGCAGGTCACTATGGCCACGCCGCACCTCCGGGTCGAACACATAGGCTATGGGGTCAAAATACCACCAATATTGCGTCAGCACGAGACCCAGCGCAAGGCAGGCCAGCACACAGGCGCGCCGCAGCGCGTTGCTATAGGCTGCGAACAGCGCAAAACCCATGCCCGCCCCGATGGCAAACAGACCCTGCAATTGATGCGTGACAAACATCACGAAAGACAGACCCACAAGCCCGAGCAATATCAACGGGTTGAGCCATCTGGCCGTAAGCGCCTTGAGCACCAGCCACCAGCTGACGAACCCCAGTGCCAGCACGATGGAGAACGGATAGGCCACCGAGAAGACGAAGGTGGTCAGCGTATGATAACCGGTGTGATTGACCGGCGTCATCCACGTCGCAAACAGGGTCAGTAGCAGCGTCGCCGGCGCCCATGGGCTGCCCCAATAGCGGCGCGCGAACAAAAAGATGCCCGCCACAAGCGTCATCACCGACAAGATGCCCGCCATGGCCAGTGTCTGGCTGGCATCAAAGCCAAAAGCCCGCCCCAGCAGTGCCATGCCCACTGTCCACGGGCTGTAGGACCGGCTGGGGTCGTCGCTGGCAATATGCGGGTTCTCGGCGAAAAACGGGCTGGCGAGAAGCTCTCGGTAGACGGCCAGATGGTGCCAGATATCGCGCTGAAAAGAGACAATCGCCACCGGATTGAGCAGCGTATAGATCAAACCCGCCAGAAGCAGGCCCGCGACAAGGAAATAGGTGGCATTGGCAAAACGGGTCGAGGCCGCCAGGTAACCGGCAGGATCACGGGTGTCGTATTCCGGGCTCCACCTACGGTGCTGAGTGGAAATGTCGCTCATATCCTTGTCCGTTTTGGGATCAACTCGGTAACTATGCCGGTGAAGGTTGTGCCGCTCGTGCATGGTAGACTCGATAAACCCGAAGGAATTGTTCAGAATATGGCAAAAAAGAACTTTCTTTGCCCCGAATTGGCCCAGATAGAGCTTTAGCCCTGTCACAAGTCGTATCGCAGATCAGCGACATTTTGAAAGAGGGTGATCCATGGGGAATATGTCAATTTATCCGGTAAGCCGGGCGCCTGTAACGGCGGTGATCATCCCATGCTTCAGATGTGAGAAATCCATTCAGGCCGTTGTTCAGGCGATCCCTGACAGCGTGCATCTTATTGTCTGCGTTGATGATTGCAGCGATGACGGCACGCCGGACCTGCTCCGGGGGCTGGCCTCTCTCGATACCCGCATCACGATCGTGACCCACAAGATGAACAAAGGTGTCGGTGGCGCGACTGTCGCGGGCTACCGACGCGCCATTTCGCTCGGGGCGGAGATTCTCGTCAAGCTTGACAGTGACGGGCAGATGAACCCGGAATTTATCGACACGCTCATCGCGCCCATTGTCGACGGAGAGGCCGATTATACCAAAGGCAACCGGTTCTTCGATCTGGAAGCCGTGCGCGAAATGCCTGTCAAACGTCTGATCGGCAATGCGGGCCTGTCTTTTATGACCAAACTTGCGACGGGTTACTGGAATCTCTTTGACCCCACCAACGGGTTCACCGCCATTCATGCAGATGTGGCCAATGCCCTGCCACTGAGCAAGCTGCATAAACGCTATTTCTTCGAATCCGATCTGCTCTTTCGCCTCGCCACAATCCGCGCCCGCGTGATGGAGATGCCGATGATGGCCGTCTACCGCGAAGAGAAAAGCAACCTGAGCGAGGTGCGATCGCTTCTCACCTTCCCCGGCCTGCACGCGCGCAACTTTGCAAAACGCATCGTCTATGGCTATTTTCTCAGAGGGTTCAGCGCAGCCTCACTCAGTCTTCTGGCCGGGTTGCCTTTGTTCGTATTTGGATTCTTCTTCGGGCTGGGCGCGTGGATCGAAAGCGCTGCGACCGGCACGCCTGCCACTGCGGGCACCGTGATGCTCAGCGCCGTGCCCCTGCTCATAGGCTTCCAGCTTCTGCTCAGCTTTTTGCAACATGACGTAGCCTCCGTCCCTGCCACGCCCATTCACAGGCGCACCTCAGGGCTGCGAATGATGGATGAGACGCTGGCCGATCTCAAACGTACGCGGCTCGGCGCAGACCAGCGCCGACAAAGCGAGCTTGGCGAGTTCGGCAAGAGGCTCGAGAAGACAATCCACTAAAGCTGATGCAGCCCGGCGCATTCAGACCGTATGCCAGAATGTGTCCGACAATCAAATCATCAAATCTGTCCATCAAGTGCTGACGTCTGACCGCGTCGTGCTGCGTTCCATGCTTGCAAGCCTTTTGCGAAGAGTTGGGGGAGCCCCGCTCTGGGCATGGTTTTGCGCCAGTTCCGCGCTTGCTTCACCAATTGTAATATCCGATAACGTCACCGGGGCCTGGGGTTCAGTTTTCGGGCGTGGTCAATAGGAAGAAAATGGTCTCAGGCTTGCCGGATAATTCAGCTGTTGCGCGCTTTCTTCGCGCCTGTGAGACCCATACCGACAGGCCCGCCGTGGTCGAGGCAAATCGTACAACAAGCTATGGAGAGCTGCGCCAGCGTGTCTGGCAAATCTCCGGCGCGCTGCAGAAATTTCCCGCAGGTCTGCGCGTAGCGATCGTGATGGAGAAATCGGTCGAGGCCTATGCGGCGATCTATGGCGCGCTGCATGCAGGCGCGGTCTATGCGCCCCTCAACACAGGCGCGCCGGACAGTCGCAATGCCACCATCGTCGCGCAGTTTAAGCCCGATGTTGTTCTGGCGGACAAGCCGTTGTCCGAAGCGCTGTCACAGGCGGCGGGCAAGGCCGTTATGCTTGATCTTAACGATCTTCCCGGGGGCGAGCCCATTGCTGCGCGTGATGGCAAGCTGGCATATGTCATGTTCACTTCGGGCTCCACCGGCGTGCCCAAAGGGGTCATGATCTCCCGGTCGGCGCTTGATCATTATATCGACTGGATCGTTGGTAGTTTCGCGGCCACTCCTGATGATCGCTGGTCACAGCATCCCAATATAGGCTTCGATCTGAGCGTGCTCGATATCTTCGGGGCCTTGAGTCAAGGCGCCGCGCTCTACCCGCTGATCTCAGAGCGCAGCCTGCTGATGCCCGCGCGGTTTATCCGCGACAATCAACTCACGATCTGGAATTCCGTGCCCAGCGTGGTCGATCTGATGAGCCGCTCGCGTCAGCTTACAGCAGACAATATGGCCAGCCTGCGTCTTGCCACCTTCTGCGGTGAGCCGCTGATGGCACGCCATGTCGATCTGCTTTTTGACGCCAAGCCTGAGCTGCGGGTGCAAAATACCTACGGGCCGACCGAGGCCACCGTCTCCTGCACCGCGATCGACCTGCAGGCGGACGCGGCCCGGGAAGGCTCCATCGAAATTGGCCCTCCGATTGCCGGCATGCGACTTCTGATCGACACGGAGCAGGGCGTCGAGATACCGGGAGGCACGCAGAGCCTGTCGGGTGAGCTGCTGATTGCCGGGCCGCAACTGGCCGATGGTTACTGGAATGCCCCCGACAAGACCGCCGCAGCCTTCCAGACGGTTCAATCCGACGGCGGTCAGATCGCCGTCTATCGGACGGGCGATCATGTTGAGGCCGCTGGCCCGGTTATCACCTTCAAGGGTCGTATCGATGATCAGGTGAAGATCAATGGCTACCGGATCGAGCTCAACGAGATTGATCTCGCCGCCTCAGAGCTTGGCCTGGGAACGGCCTGCGCCATTGCCAAAGACGGCGCGCTGCATCTGTTTTTCGAGACCAGCCGTGCTATTGACGAAGCCGAGGTCGCCGCGGGTCTCGGCGCGCGTTTGCCATCCTATGCCATCCCGCGCCGGATCAGCACGGTTACGCGCCTGCCGCGCAACAGCAATGACAAGATCGACCGAAAGCAACTTGGTGAAGGTTTAGAGTAGAAGGGTAAATAATCAGCCATGATAGATGTAGCCGGAGACAAGGAAAAAGTGCTCCAGATGGCTTTGGCCTCTGATGCGAGCATGTCCGTGCCGGAGGGGGAGATGTCGGTGAGCTCCTCGCTCAAGGAGATATTCGACTCTTTTGGGATCTTCGACTTCCTGCTGGAACTTGAAGAGACCTTTGGCGTGGAGATCGACCTGATGGACCTGCCGGAGGGTGCCGACATCACGTCTGAGGCGATTGCAGGTCTGATCAGCAAGGCCCGGGATGGATCTTAACCCCCATCGCCAACGGAGGATCGGGACGTCGTGCAACTGGATTTTCTGACACCCAAGGAAGTCAGGGCGCTGGGGTTGCGCAGCTATGGGCGGCGCGTTTTGATCCGGCGCACCGCGCGGCTGGTCGATCCTGACAAGATATCGCTTGGGGATAATGTCATTATCGACGATTTCTCCCTCCTATATGGTGGCTCCGGCATCGATTTGCAGGGCCACAACCACATCGGTGCCTATGGTGCGCTGTTTGGTCGGGCGGGCATCGTGATGGAGCCCTTCGCAGGCACCGCGCCACGCGTCTCGATCTTCTCGGAATCGGATGATTATAGCGGGCGCTCGCTCACCAATCCGACGGTGAGCGATGCCTATAAGCCGGGGCTTCACAGCGAAAAGGTGCAGATCGGGCGGCACGTGATTATCGGGGCCAATGCCAGCGTCCTGCCGGGTTGTGAGATTGGCGAGGGCTGTGCCATTGGCGCCTATAGCCTGGTGACCGCAGATCTGGAGCCTTGGGGGATCTATGCGGGCGTTCCGGCCAAACGAAAGGCGGAGCGTGACAAGGCGCTGCTGGAGCTTGAAGCGCGCCTTGACCAAGAGGGGCAAACCACGTGAGCGAGACTGACCCCAAGTCGCCGGAGCTTGTCTGGGAAAAGATCGAAAGCCGCGCCGATTTCCAGCGTTTCGTGGAAATGGACCTGGAGCCCCGGGGCCTCACGCGTCTGCCCTGGCTCTACCAAATCAGGTTTCCGATCATCCACTATATGATGCTGCTGCGCCGCTGCGAATATCACGCGGCTACTGCGCGCTCGAAGCCCGGCAAGCTGTGGTTCAAATGGCTCAACTTTCGCAGGCGGCATCTGGGAGCCAAACTGGGCTTTACGATCGGGTTGAACACGCTGGGACCGGGCGCGTACATCCTGCATTGGGGGCGGGTGGTGATCAGCGGCAAGGCACGGATCGGGAAGTTTGCCCGCATCAACCCGGGCGTCTCCATCACCCGCAATCCGCGAATTGGCGACAATGTCTATTTCGGCCCGGGCTGTTTTGTCAGCGGCGATATCACGGTCGAGAGCGACGCGCAGATCGGGGCCAATAGCGTCGTGACCAAGGATGTGCGCAAAGGCGCCGTCGTCATGGGCAACCCTGCGCGGGTCGTGGGTTGAGCGCGTATGAATGCGATCCGTCCAATCGACTCGACTGAGCAGACGTTTTACTGGGGCGGTGGCTCAGCCAGTCGTGGATTGCTTGAACATTCAGGTTTGCCAAGAGCAGCTCAGACGTGGTGATGTATCAACAGAAGCGCCGCCTTAAGACGCTTGAGCTGCAATGCGACGTGGCGCAACAACCCTCGGTTATGTGACCGATCACGGGAAACGGTGCTGACCCTGGTCCCGTCCAATGTCGGTTCTCACCTTGTCACCGTCCTGTCCGAGGTGGCGCCGAACGGGGCCGCACTTATCCTTCCGGATGGCGCGTCTGCCGAGGAACTCGGCCAAACCCGTGCCGCCCTGCTATAGGGTCTGCCAAATACCTGAAACATCCCGCATCACGTAACGCATTGAAATATCTGATTTTAGGCAGCGTTACGTGATATTGCAGATATTTCGTCAGACGCCATAGAAGGCGTGAAGTACGTCATTTGTGATGCGGACCATCTGCGCAATTTCATCGTTGATGACCTGAATGCAACCGCACAGATCAAGCCAAACCCCGGCCGAGCAATCCAGTCAGAAACCGACTGGTACCTCGACAAAGAACGCCACTTGGTCGAATGCTTTTTCAATCGAATCGAACGTTTCCGCTGCATCGCCTTGCGCTGCGAGAAAATTGTTAGCTCGTTCAAAGCTTTCGTCGATCTCGCATGCGCAATGGCGTGGATCAGTTAAATGCAGACGCAGTCTAATGGGCCATCACCAATTTTGAGCTATTTTTCAATGACGGTGAATTTGACCTTA
>CAYGUB010000006.1:0-30094 GCA_964352845.1 uncultured Rhodobacterales bacterium
GGGCGTGATGGCCGGGCTGGGCGGCAGCCAGCGTCTGACACGGTTCGTGGGCAAATCGAAATCCATGGAGATGCATCTGACAGGCCGGTTCATGGATGCCGAAGAAGCCGAGCGCTCCGGGTTGGTCAGCCGCGTGGTGCCCGCCAAGAAGCTGATGGCCGAGGCCATGTCAGCGGCCAGCAAGATCACCGAGAAATCGGCCCTGGCCACTATGGCGATCAAGGAGGCTGTGAACCGCAGCTACGAAACCTCGCTGAACGAGGGCATCTTGTTCGAACGCAGGCTGTTCCACGCGCTTTTCGCAACAGAGGATCAGTCCGAGGGCATGACCGCCTTCGTGGAAAAACGGGAACCTCACTTTCGCGATAAATAGCAGCCATTACGCGGTTGACTTGATCGCGAGTCGGGCCTAGAAGCGCGATCTTAGATTTCCACACCGAACCATCGGGGTACTACGTATGGCAAATTCGCCTCAGGCAAAAAAGCGCGCCCGCCAGAATGAGCGTCGCTTTGCAGTGAACAAGGCGCGCCGGTCGCGCATCCGCACCTATCTGCGCATGGTCGAAGAGGCGATCGCATCGGGTGACAAGGATGCCGCACAGAACGCGCTGAAGACGGCACAGCCCGAATTGATGCGTGGCGTGTCCAAGGGCGTGTTCCATAAGAACACAGCCGCGCGCAAGATGTCGCGCCTCTCATCGCGCGTCAAAGCGATCGGCGCATAGGCGTCAAAAAACTTTTCCGAGATAGAAAACGCGCCCTCCGGGGCGCGTTTTTTTTATGATCAATGCCTTACCTGCCGCCGTTAAAATTAACCTTAGATTCGTGTTCAGACTAACTGTCTGTCAAGCGAGAAGATCGGTTGATATGGGCCTCCCGACATCGCTAGTTTCGATGAGCGATTCACCTTATCGTTGGGGGAAATTCAATGGCTGCAGCGTCCCGTTCCGGCGTATTCGAGGCTTTGCCTGATGAAAGCTGGGAAGGACTGAAACAGAATTCCAGCGCTGTACTTATTGATGTCAGGACACAGGCCGAATGGGCTTTTGTGGGTAAACCTGACCTGTCGGAAATTGGCAAAACGCTGCTTTGCATCGAATGGCAGAGCTTTCCGGAAATGACCCCCAACCCGCAATTTGCGGAACAGGTGATGGAACGTCTCGATGCTGCCACTGTGTCCGAGATTTTCTTTCTATGTCGCTCGGGAGCGCGATCTCTCAGTGCTGCGAAAGCGGTAAATGACGTGCTGTCTGAACGGGGACAGTCAGTGCGGTGCGTCAATGTTGCTGAAGGTTTTGAAGGTGATTTGAGTTCGCAAAAACAACGGGGGGGCCTCAATGGTTGGAAGGCCCGTGGACTGCCCTGGACGCAGTCCTGAAGTAAATAGAAACGGGTTTGTAATGACGCATGACACTTGGGGTTTGGTACGAAATGCACTTGAGACGATTGTTGGAAAGAATAATTTCAAGACTTGGATCGAGCCACTGAAGTTCGTTGAGCTGCGCGACGGGGTCGCGGAGTTTCACGTCAATACGATGTTTCAGGGCGACTGGGTCTCTCGCAATTTCGGCGAGGATATCATGCGCCAGATTGACAAGGCGGGGATCGCGGTCGAGAGGCTGAAATTCTCGGTTCCGAAAAAACAGGCTGCTCGGGTTGATGCGCCTGCGGAAGCCAAAGCCAAACCGGCCGAGCTTGTGCCCGGCGCGCCGCTCGACAAGCGCTTCACCTTTGACAGTTTTGTCGTAGGCAAGCCCAATGAGTTGGCCCATGCCGCTGCCCGCAGGGTCGCTGAAAACGGACCGGTCTCGTTTAACCCGCTGTTTCTGTATGGCGGAGTTGGTCTGGGCAAAACGCATCTGATGCATGCCATCGCCTGGGAGCTCGCTCAGAGCGCGCCAGAGAAGAAAGTCGTCTATCTCAGCGCCGAGCAGTTCATGTATCGCTTCATTCAGGCGCTACGCGACAAGCAGATGATGAGCTTCAAGGAGCTCTTCCGTTCGGTCGATGTTCTTATGGTCGATGACGTGCAATTTATCGCGGGCAAAGACAGCACGCAGGATGAGTTCTTCCACACATTCAATGCGCTGGTCGACCAGAGCAAACAGATCATCATCAGCGCCGACCGCGCGCCCGGAGAGATTGACGGGCTTGAGGACCGTATCCGTTCCCGCCTGCAATGGGGATTGGTCGTCGATCTGCACCCGACCGATTACGAATTGCGTCTCGGTATCCTTTTGCAAAAGGTCGAACTTCACCGACAGCAATATCCGCATCTGGTCATAGGTGACGGTGTGCTTGAGTTTCTGGCGCAGCGTATTTCGACCAATGTGCGCGTGCTTGAGGGCGGTCTGACGCGACTGTTCGCGCTGGCGTCACTTGTGGGCCGCGAGATCACGCTGGATATGGCCAAAGACAGTCTGGCCGATATCCTGCGCCAGTCCGACCGCAAGGTCACAATGGACGAGATCATGCGCAAGACCTGCGACTACTACAATGTGCGCCTATCTGACATGATCTCGCCCAAACGGTCGCGTAACATCGCCCGGCCCCGGCAGATGGCCATGTATCTTGCCAAGCAGCTGACCTCGCGCTCCTATCCGGAGATCGGGAAGCGGTTTGGAAATCGCGACCACACCACCGTCATCCATGCCGTGCGCAAGATAGAAGAGCTCAAGCTGCTGGACACGCAAATCGCCGAGGATGCCGAAAACCTGCGCCGCATGCTTGAGGCCTGAGGGCCGCACCACAAAGCCGGGATGTCAAAAAGGGATTGCATCGGGACGGTGACGCGATAGGGTCTGCGTCCGGCGTGTAGGTGAGGGTCAGAGATGAAAATCAGTGTTGAGCGTGGCGTGCTTCTCAAGGCCGTGGGTCAGGCCCAATCAGTCGTTGAGCGGCGTAATACGATCCCGATCCTTGCCAACGTCCTGATCGAGGCGGAAGGTGACGCGGTCAGCTTTCGCGCGACCGATCTTGATATCGAGGTGGTCGACAAGGCGCCCGCCATGGTAGAGCGCGCCGGCGCCACGACTGTCTCCGCCACGGTTTTGCATGAGATCATCCGCAAGTTGCCCGATGGCGCTTTGGTCGTTCTGACCGATGACGGTGCATCAGGCCGCCTGACGGTCGAGGCGGGGCGTTCAAACTTCGCGCTGGCGACCCTGCCCAAAGAAGATTTCCCGGTAATGGCCACGTCCGAATACCAGTCGAATTTCTCTGCCTCAGCCCCGGTCCTGCGGCGTCTCTTCGACAAATCGAAATTTGCCATTTCGACCGAGGAGACCCGCTACTATCTCAACGGTGTCTATATGCATGTCTCCGACGCGGATGGCGGCAAGGTGCTGCGCTGTGTGGCGACCGACGGACACAGGCTGGCCCGTATCGACGCAGACCTGCCCGACGGTGCTGCCGATATGCCCGGCGTGATCGTGCCGCGCAAGACGGTGGCAGAACTGCGCAAGCTGCTCGAAGATGATGACATGCAGATCGCCGTTTCCGTCTCCGAGACGAAGGTGCGCTTTGCGACGCCCGATATCACGCTGACCTCCAAGGTGATCGACGGTACCTTCCCCGATTACACACGCGTCATCCCGCAAGGCAATACGCGCAAGATGACTGTCGACGCCAGTGATTTCGCCAAGGCCGTCGACCGGGTCGCCACCGTCTCGTCCGAGCGGTCGCGGGCCGTCAAATTGCAGCTCTCCGAGGATAAGCTGATCCTGTCGGTCAATGCCCCCGATAGCGGCGCGGCAGAAGAAGAGCTCGGCGTGGGATATGCCGATGAGGCACTGGAGATCGGGTTTAACGCGAAATATCTGCTGGAGATCGCGGGTCAGGTGGATCGGGAAAACGCGGTCTTCACCTTCAACTCCGCAGGTGATCCCGCTTTGATGCAGGAAGGCAATGACAGCTCGGCCGTCTATGTCGTGATGCCGATGCGCGTCTAGGGCGCTTATGTCCGGCCTGTGGATCAATGCGCTGAGCCTGTCGCATTTCCGGTCCCACAAGTCCCAGACCCTTTCGCTTGATCAGCGCCCCATCGCGTTGTTTGGCCCCAATGGCGCGGGCAAGACCAATGTGCTGGAGGCGGTCTCCATGCTATCGCCCGGTCGCGGTCTGCGGCGAGCGGTGATGGATGATATGGCCCGCAGGCCGGAGGGGCTTGGCTGGAAGGTCTCCGCACAGCTCCACGCGCTGGGCCAGACGCACGAGATCGAAACGCGCGCTGAGCCCGGCAGCCCTCGCAACGTCCAGATCGACGGCAAAAGCGCGCCTCAGATCGCTCTGGGCCGCATCGCCCGCGTGGTCTGGCTGATCCCCGCGATGGACCGTCTGTGGCTGGAAGGGGCAGAGGGTCGGCGGCGGTTCCTTGACCGGATCGCTATGTCGTTTTTTCCCAAACATGCCGAGACCTCTTTGGCCTATGAAAAGTCGATGCGTGAGCGCAACAGGCTGCTCAAGGATATGGTGCGCGACCCGATCTGGTACGGCGCGGTGGAACGGCAAATGGCCGAGGCTGGCGCACAGATAATCGCCTGTCGTGCGCAGACGCTCGACCGGTTGCGCGGCGCAATGGAGGGTGCTGCCACGGCCTTTCCCGCTGCTGATCTGTCTATTGACGGGCCGGAAGATACCGCATTTCTGTCCGATCAGGCCTCTCTCATTGATGCGTTTGCGGCGTCGCGACCTTCCGATATGCGCGCCGGGCGGACATTGGTGGGGCCACACCGCGTTGATCTGGCCGCGATTTATGCAGCCAAGGGGATGGAGGCCAAGCAATGTTCCACCGGCGAGCAGAAGGCGCTGCTTTTGTCACTGATACTTGCCAATGCACGCGCGCTGGCCGAGGATTTCGGCGCCCCGCCCATCATGCTGCTCGATGAGGTTGCCGCTCACCTTGATGCCGACCGGCGTGCGGCCCTGTATGACGAGATCTGCGCCCTGCAGGCGCAAGCATGGATGACCGGCACGGGGTCGGAACTTTTTGAAGACCTCGGAGACCGGGCGCAGCATTTCGAAGTGTCAGAGACCGCTATTCGCCCGGTGCAAGAGGGGCCGGGATGAAGCGACAGGATTTACCTCTCTGGAGACCCGCATGACGATCTCGCCCTCGGAACTGATGCTTTATGCAGGGGCGCTGTTCATCTTGTTCCTCACGCCCGGCCCGGTCTGGGTGGCGCTTCTGGCGCGCGCCGTCTCTGGCGGGTTTCAGGCGGCATGGCCCTTGGCGATGGGCGTGGTGCTGGGCGATGTGCTTTGGCCGCTGATCGCGGTTCTGGGGGTCGCGTGGATTGTCGATCAGGTCAGCTGGTTCATGGATGTGATGAAATGGGTCGCCGTGGTGATGTTTGTGGCCATGGGGCTGGCGCTGATCAGAGGCGCGGATAGACAGCTCTCCGAGAACTCCCGCCTGACCCGCCCCGGCATGTGGGCGGGGTTTGTGGCAGGCGTCGCTGTTATTCTGGCTAACCCCAAGGCTGTGCTGTTCTATATGGGGGTGCTGCCGGGGTTTTTCGATCTGACCCAAGTGACCGCCTTGGACATCGCCGCCATCTGCTCCCTGAGCTTCGCCGTCCCCCTGATCGGCAACCTCATCCTCGCCGCCTCCGTCGACCGCGTGCGCGGCGTGCTGAAATCACCCAAAGCGCTCAGACGGATGAACATGGTGGCGGGGTGGCTGCTGGTGGGTGTGGGCGTTGTGATCGGGGTGAGCTAAACAACTCCAAATAGCGCTGCAAATAGTTATGGAGGAAAATTATGACTGACACGATCTACGTAGCTTTTTTGCGCCGATTTATATGGTGAGATGGTTTTGAGGTCTGGGCAGCACGATGTATCAGAATTCATTGAGCACGGCGTCCGCACATTTCTTGACAGGACGAAGGGAGATGAAGCTGTATTGAGGCCCAGTAAGTCACTGAACTTTGGAAACCCCGGATCGGGGATATAGCTGGAAGACAGTCTTCCTTCCAAATGGTACCGAACTAAAAATGACCTATGCAGGTGAGGAGCATAAAGCCTACATCAAGCATCAACAATTAATATTCAATGCTACAGCTATGACGCCTTCGGAGTTTGCTTCAAAAGTGGCAAACAACACCAGCAGAAATGCTTGGAGGGACGTCTACATAAAGCTCCCCAGAAGCGGGAAATGGCGACTTGCAGATCACTTGCGCGATGAGAGAAAACCACAACGATAGGACAAAAAAGTACTGGTGATGAGCTGCTGGCTTCCCCAGGCATCTGGGGCAGCCAAAGCTCCCCCTTAGGTCTGATCATAATGCCAATTGAGTGGATGGTCGCGTAAGGGAGTGTTCCACAATATCTTGCGTCAAACGCGTGACAATCGCACTGAAAACTCGTATATTTTGCGTTGAAAAACAAGAAGGCATGACATGTCCGATGATGCAAATACGCCAGAAGAATATGGCGCGGATTCTATCAAGGTTCTCAAAGGGTTAGAGGCGGTTCGCAAGCGACCGGGGATGTATATCGGGGACACGGATGATGGCTCGGGGTTGCATCACATGGTCTATGAGGTCGTCGATAATGGAATTGACGAGGCTCTGGCCGGTCACGCCGATGCGGTAAATGTCACGATCCATGTCGATGGCTCGGTCTCAGTCAGTGATAACGGGCGCGGGATTCCGGTGGGGATCCATGAGGAAGAGGGCGTCTCGGCGGCCGAAGTCATCATGACGCAACTGCATGCGGGCGGGAAGTTTGACAGCAATTCCTACAAGGTCTCGGGCGGTCTGCACGGGGTGGGTGTCTCGGTCGTGAACGCGTTGTCCGACTGGCTGGAGCTGCGTATCTGGCGCGAGGGCAAGGAGCATGTCGCCCGGTTTGAGGGGGGCTTTACGAAAGACCATCTCACGGTCGTGGGGCCTACAGACCGGACGGGCACCGAAGTGCGTTTCCTCGCATCGACCGACACGTTCTCCAACCGTGACTATGTATTCGAGACGCTTGAGAAGCGTCTGCGCGAGTTGGCGTTCCTCAACTCCGGTGTGCGCATCATTCTGACGGATGAGCGCCCGGCAGAGCATCTGCGCACCGAGCTCTACTATGAGGGCGGGGTGAAAGAGTTCGTGAAATATATCGACCGCTCCAAACAGCAGATGATGCCGGAGCCGATCTATGTGACGGGCGAGAGGGACGATATCGGCGTCGAGGTCGCGATGTGGTGGAATGACAGCTATCACGAAACCGTCCTGCCATTCACAAACAACATCCCGCAGCGCGATGGCGGCACGCATATGGCGGGGTTTCGTGGCGCGCTGACCCGCACGATCAATGCCTATGCGCAGACCAGCGGGATCGCCAAGCGCGAGAAGATCCAGTTCACCGGCGATGATGCGCGTGAAGGGCTGACCTGCGTGCTCAGCGTGAAGGTGCCGGATCCTAAATTCAGCTCGCAGACCAAGGACAAGCTGGTCAGCTCGGAAGTGCGGCCCGCGGTCGAGAGCCTGATGAATGAGAAGCTCACCGAGTGGTTTGAGGAAAACCCCAACGAGGCGCGGATCATCGTCACCAAGATCGTCGAGGCCGCTCAGGCCCGCGAGGCGGCCCGCAAGGCACGCGAGCTTACAAGGCGCAAATCGGCGCTGGATGTGAATTTTCTGGCGGGCAAGCTCAAGGATTGCTCCGAGAAGGACCCCTCCAAGACCGAGGTGTTTCTGGTAGAGGGTGACAGCGCGGGCGGCTCTGCACAGACCGGGCGGGACCGACAGACGCAGGCGGTGCTGCCGCTGCGGGGCAAGATCCTGAATGTAGAACGCGCGCGGTTCGACCGGATGCTGGGCAGCCAGGAAATCGGCAACCTCGTCATGGCGCTTGGTACGGGGATCGGGCGTGACGAGTTTGATATCTCCAAACTGCGCTACCACAAGATCGTCATCATGACCGATGCCGATGTCGATGGCGCGCATATCCGGACCCTGCTTTTGACTTTCTTCTATCGCCAGATGCCCGAGCTGATCGAGAACGGACATTTGTTCATCGCCCAACCGCCGCTCTACAAGGTCGCGCGGGGCAAGTCGGAGGTCTATCTGAAGGATCAGGCCGGGCTTGAGGAGTATCTGATCAATCAAGGCGTCGAGGGCGCCATGCTCAAGCTTGGCGGTGGAGAGGAAATCGCAGGCCAGGATCTCTTGCGCATTGTCGAGGAAGCGCGTCAACTGCGCCGCATTCTCGAAGCCTTCCCCACGCATTACCCCCGGCATATCCTTGAGCAATCCGCCATTGCAGGCGCATTTGACGGGGCCAGGCTTGAGGCCGATCTGCAAGGCGTGGCAGATCGCGTGGCCCAGCGGCTCGACCTGATTGCGCTGGAATATGAGCGCGGCTGGCAGGGACTACCGACGCAGGACAAAGGCATCCGGCTGTGGCGGGTGCTGCGCGGCGTTGATGAGGTGCGGGTGCTCGATGGTGGTGTTCTCCGCTCGGGCGAGGCGCGGCGGCTTGGCCAGATGACGCCGAGCCTGCAAGAGACCTACGCCCGCCCTGCGCAACTGATCCGCAAGGATCGCCGTCAGCCGGTCTATGGCCCGATTGATTTGCTGCAATCCATTCTGGAAGAGGGCGAGAAAGGTCTGTCGCTGCAGCGCTACAAAGGTCTGGGAGAGATGAATCCCGATCAGCTTTGGGAAACCACGCTCGACCCGGATGCGCGCACGCTGTTGCAGGTCAAGGTCGACGATATGGCAGAGGCCGATGACATCTTCACCAAGCTGATGGGCGATGTCGTAGAGCCACGGCGGGAGTTCATCCAGACCAATGCGCTTTCGGTCGAAAATCTCGACTTCTAGACCCGCCATGTTGGGCATCGCAGAAAAAGGGCGCGGCCGGGACAGGCGCATATTTTCAAGGACAGATCAATGAGCAAGACGATCAGCGCGGCGCAATATCGTGGCAACAAGACCTTTACCGTGGAAACCGTACCCGTCACCGCGCCCGCGCCGGGGGAAGTGCCGGTGCGCATCGCCTATTGCGGGATCTGCGGGACGGATATGCATGTCTATCACGGCAATATGGATGCGCGGGTGGGGTTCACCCGGGTTCTTGGTCATGAGATGTCAGGCGTGGTCGAGACCGATGGCGAAGGGTTCAAGGCCGGCCAGAAAGTGGTTGTGCGCCCGCTGGATCATTGCGGCGACTGCCCGGCCTGTCACGCGGGCCACCAGCATGTGTGCCACAAGCTGAAATTCCTCGGGCTCGATACCGATGGCGCCATGCAGGAGATCTGGAATGTTCCTGCCCATACGTTGCATCTGCTGCCCGACGATATGCGCATGGACCATGCTGCCCTGATCGAGCCTGTGGCCGTGGCCTGCCATGATGTGCGGCTGTCGGGGCTGAAGGAAGGTGAGGATGTGCTGGTGATCGGCGGCGGCCCTATTGGCGTGCTGGTCGCGATGGTGGCGCGCGACATCGGCGGCAAGGTCGTGATCTCCGAGGTCAATCCGCACCGGCTGGCGATCCTGCAAAAGCTGGGGTTTGAGACGATAAACCCGGTAGAGGCCGATCTCCCCGCAGAGATCATGAAGCGCACGGGCGATAAGGGCGCGGAGGTCGTATTTGAGGTCTCCGGCACCCAGCCCGGGGTCGATGCAATGACCGCCTGTGCCGCGACCCGGGCCCGGATCGTGATGGTGGCCATTCATGCCAGCAAGCCTGCGGTCGATATGTTCCAGTTCTTCTGGCGTGAGCTTCAGCTTATCGGTGTGCGGGTCTATGAGCCCGAGGATTACGAGAAAGCGATCGCGATGATAGTCTCGGGCGGGGTCGATTGCGACACGGTCATCACGGATGTGGTGCCACTGGGCGATATCCAGAAAGCCTTTGACAGTCTTGATGCCAGCCCCACAGCGTTGAAAAGTCTGATTAAGGTGGGGGGATAAGCCATGGATATGTTTGATCTCGGCGGCAAGACGGCGCTTGTGACCGGCTGCAAGCGCGGCATTGGGCGCGGCATGGCCGAAGCGCTGGCAGAGGCCGGGGCCGACATCATCGGCGTCTCCGCCTCGCTTGAGCCATCTGGCAGCGCGGTCGAGCAGGCCGTGACAGGGATGGGGCGCAGCTTTCGTGCCTATCAATGTGATTTCGCCGACCGCAAGGCGCTGACCGCATTCGCAGCTCAGCTGGAGGCTGATGGCGTGGCGCCCGATATTCTGATCAACAATGCGGGGACCATCTTGCGCAAACCTGCCGCAGATCATGAGGACGCGCTGTGGGATGAGGTGATCGAGGTCAATCTCAACGCGCAATTCGTCCTGAGCCGGGAGATCGGGCGCGGCATGGTGAAACGCGGCGCGGGCAAGATCATCTTCACCGCGTCCTTGCTGACCTTTCAGGGCGGGATCACTGTACCCGGTTATGCGGCGTCAAAAGGCGGTATCGGGCAGTTGACCAAGGCGCTGGCCAATGAGTGGGCCCCGCATGGCGTCAATGTCAACGCCATAGCACCCGGCTATATCGCCACCGATAACACGCAAGCCTTGCAGGACGATCCCGCACGCTCCAAAGCAATCCTCGAGCGTATCCCGGCCGGTCGCTGGGGCGAGCCAGCGGATTTCGCCGGTGCGGCGGTCTTTCTCAGCTCACGCGCGTCGGATTATGTCCATGGCACGATCCTGACCGTCGATGGCGGCTGGATGGGCCGATAGGCGCGCGACAAGCTTCAGCCTGAGACGGTTCGCGGGCCGGTCAATCGCTGCAAAGAACAGTCCTGACGCTGCAAGGATAGCTGCAAGCACAAGGCACAGATCGACCGGGCTCAGCGGCCAAAGATAGGGTCTAACAAGAGCAATCACCGGCCAGTGGATCAGATAGATGGCGTAGGAGAAATCCCCCCGTGCCCGGTCAGCCCGACTGCTGGGTTGCGTGAGTAGCCAGATAGCATAAGGCAGCAGCAACGCGGTCCAGATCATCCCGAACCAATCGCTTGGCCACGGGGTTGCTGCGGTGCGGATCAGATAGGCCTGTGTCGCGGGCATCAATGCAGCGCTGATCCCCGCCAGCAAAAACACCGCGACGCTGAGATGCGCCTGCGCGCGGCTCACGGCAAGCCGCATCCGCGCGGCAGCCATCCCGGCCATGAAACAGGGCGCATAGGACAGCGCGGTCCAGATGCCATGCATGATCTGAAGATACCAGCCGATCACGGTGGCCAGGACCACCGCAGCCAACAGCACGCGCCCGCTTGGCCATGCGATCACGATCAGCGGAGCGATGAGATAGAATTGCAGTTCAATATCCAGCGACCAGGACACGCCCAGAAGGTCTTGGCCATGCGATGCCACGCCCAGCAGGCTGATCCCGGGCAGCTTTAATGGCCCCGCACCAAGAGCGGCAAAACAGGCTGCCGCTATCAGGTAGGCTGCGAAAAACGGCACGGCGATGCGCAGGATGCGCGAGACCAAGAATATCTTAACCAGTTTTCGGTTTAGCTCGGGCATCTCGAGGTTCTTTGCAATCCAGTAACCGCTGATCGCGAAGAACAGGAAAACCGCAGGTCGCCCAATTTCAAACGCGCTCAAATGACTGGTCACAACAGCCAAGGCCAACAGCAGACGCAAGCTGCCGGAGCCGAAATCCCGTCTATTGGCGCTTGGAGGCATGGTGGCAGGCCCTTCTGGTCCGATCTGGCACGGTTCGGTGCGCAAGAAGCCCTGATAAGCGCTGACAAACGGTTAACATATGCAGGGCTCGCCGTGGAAATTGCAGCCCGCATCGCGGATCTCCGTGCGCTTTTGCCCGCCCGCGTGGCGCGTCCCCTCGTGGCCTTGGAGATGCGCAATGATATGGCGAGCGTGATCAGCTATCTGGCCATGCTTGACGCAGGCTGGCCTGTGATCGTGCTTGAGCCCGGCGCGGCGCAGGGCAAGGCGCGCGGTCTGGTCGAACGATATGGGCCGAACCTGTTGCTCGGCGCGGATGGCGGGCTGGCGCTGAATACGGCGCGCTGCGCTGCGCATGAGGATCTGGCGCTGCTGCTATCGACCTCGGGCACCACGGGCGCGGCAAAGCTGGTGCGGCTCTCCAAGGGCAATATCGCCTCGAACGCTCGTGCCATCGCGCAATATCTCGGGCTTAGCGGGTCTGAGCGTGCGATCACGACCCTACCTTTGCATTATTCCTACGGGCTGTCGGTGCTGCATGCCCATCTTTTTGTCGGCGCTCCGGTATTCGTGACAGAGCGCAGCGTAACAGGGCCTGAGTTCTGGCAAGAGGCGCGGGCATTCGCAGCTACATCGCTGGCGCTGGTGCCCGCGCAGGCACAAGCGCTGGATCCGGGCCAGCTCGGGCCGCGCCTGCCATCGCTGCGATACGTGACACAAGCCGGCGGCAGGTTGGAGATCGCGGTGGCGCAGCGCTATGCCGCGCAGTCCTGGCGCTTCTACATTATGTATGGCCAGACAGAGGCGGCACCGCGCATGGCCTATCTGCCACCGGGCAGCGCGATTGATGTGCCCGGGCTGATCGGCCGCGCGATCCCCGGCGGCTCGTTTGTCCTGCGCGATACGGATGGAGGGCTGATCAGCGGGACGGGCCGGGAAGGCGAGCTGATCTATAGCGGGCCCAATGTGATGATGGGCTACGCAGAGACCCGCACTGACCTGTCCCGCAGCGCTGAACTGGAGGTGCTGAGAACCGGCGATCTGGCAGAGCGGCGCGCGGACGGGATTTACCGGATCACCGGGCGCAAGGCGCGGTTTATCAAGCCATTCGGGCTGCGCATCGGGCTGGATGAGGTCGAAATTCGCGCGCAGCGCGAAGCCGGACCGGCCTATGCAGTCGGAACCGACAGCTATCTGACGGTCTTCGCCAAATCAGCGCCTGATGGTCTGGCCGCGCAACTGGCGACGGAATTTGGCCTGCCCCCTGGTACAGTGACGCTGGTCGAAATGGCTGACATCCCGCTTATGCCCTCGGGCAAGCCGGATTACACAAAGCTCTCGGAGCTTGCAGCGCGGGACAGGAGCGCTGATACGACAGAGGGGCTTTCAGGCGTCGTGGCCGGGGCCTTGCGCCTCGCATCGGTGGATATGTCGCAGAGCTTTCGCGCGCTCGGGGGTGACAGCCTCGCCTATTTGCAGGTCCAGCGGTGGCTTGCGTCGCGCGGCTCGGTTCCCGATGGTTGGGACGCACGCCCGCTGCGTGACCTGCAGCTCCCGCCGAAAACAGCGATGGCAGAGCTTCCGGCCGAGCTTGCCCTGCGTATACTGGCGATCTTTACGGTGATCGCATTGCATGCCACGGATCTGAGGCTCGCGGGCGGGACGTTCATTCTGCTGATACTGGCTGGCTACTCGTTGGCGCGGTTTCAGATGAGCACGCTCAGCCAAGGCCGCATCGGCCATGTCCTGCGGGCGATGCTTGCCCCTCTGCTACTGGCCTATTTCGCAATCATCGCGGGCGTGCATCTGCTGCGCACCCCGGTACCCCGTGAATGGTTCCTGCTGGCGGCCAATCTTGAGCCCGCCGCCATGGTGCAGGGCTTACAGCCCTATTGGTTCGTCAACGCCTATGCGCAGGTCATGGTGCTGGCTTGCCTGCCATTCGCCCTGCCGTCCTTGCGCAAACGGATCGTGGCGCAGCCCTTTCCAAGCGGCCTCACGGCCTTATGCGCGGTGGCTCTGGCGTTTGAAGGGCTGGCGCTGGAGACGGTGGATAGCGGGTGGCGCCAGCGTCATCCGGTCGCCGCGCTGGAGCTGATCGTGATCGGCTGGTGCGTCTTCTGGGCCAGAGATCGCCGGGAGAAGGCAGCCATAGCCGTCGCGGTCGCCGCGATCTTCCTGATCCATTGGGGCGATCTGCCGCCCACCGGCGCGGCCTTCTTTCTGGCCGGGACCGCTGCGTTGCTTGTGCAGGCGCGCCTCGATGTGCCCGCGTGGTTGTTCCAAAGCGCGGTGATCATCGGCAGCGCGACCATGCTGATCTATCTGCTGCATCCGGTTCTGATCTCCGTGGGGTTTGCATTGGGCCTTCCGGCGGGCGGGCGGTTCATGCTTGCCGCAGTTGGCAGCACCGCGCTTGCTCTTTGCGCTCAGGCGGGCGCGCGGCAATTGCGGGCAGGTTTTGGTGGTACATGGACCTTGCGCGTGAAACACTGGCTGAATGGACCAGAGCAGCGAGATTGATGTGTTGATTGTCGGCGGAGGGCCTGCGGGCCTTGCGGTGGCATCCCGGCTGCGCAGCGGGTCAGGGCTGCTGGTTCATCAGGATCGCGAGATTGGCAAACCGGTGCGCACCAGCGGTGGCTCCTGGGCCAGCGAGATGCGCAGGCTCGCTATCCCGGACTATCTCTATCACCGTCTCGATTACGCTGAGATCTTCTCGGACAATCGGCGGCTGCACCTGCCTTTACAACATGATCCGGTGGTGATCCTTGACGTCACGGGGCTCTATCGCTGGCTGGCGGATCAATCGCAGATAGAGCTGCGCTGTGCTACGAAATGCCTGCGCGTCACGCGGCAGGGCGCGGGTTTCCGGGCAGAGCTGCGCCACCCCGAGCGGGGCCGCTATCACATCCATGCCCGCCGGATTATTGATGCGACGGGGTGGCACTCCGCTATTGTGGCGGGGCTGGGACTGGCACCGCCCCCTGAGCGGCGCGGCGTCGGGATCGAATATGAATACCCTATCGGTGCGGCCGATCCCCGGCGTGGCGTGCTGTTTTTCGGCTCCAGCGTGCCTACTGGTTATGGCTGGGCCTTTCCCACCGGCGCAGGCACGATGCGGCTGGGTGTGGGGGTGATCCAGCCCGAAACCGACATCTCACCCAAGGATCTGATGACGGGCCTTCTGAGCGGCGACAGCCTTGCCCGTTTCGGGCTCAGCGCGCCCGCAGGCCATCACGTCAATTCCGGCATTCTGCCCTCTGTGGCTTTCGATAAGCGGTTGGTCTTCGGCAATGTGATCCGTGTCGGCGACAGCGCCAATCTGGCGACACCTGTTCTGGGTGAGGGGATCCGGCATTGTATCGAGCAGGGGCGGGCCTTGGGTGAGGCTCTGTCCAGCGGCAATCTGCGCCGCTGGGAGCGGGATGTGGCGCGCAAGTTCACGTTGCGCTACAAGCTCGGATTTGCCGCCAACAAGCGCGCGTCGCGCTATGGGCCGGATGACTGGGACCGTTCTGTCGCGCGCATGGCGCGCCTCCCGCCTGAGGAGGTCACGGCCTTTCTGCGCAATGATTTCACCGCCCCCATGATTGCCCACCGCACCGCCGCCGAGCTATGGCGGCGCTTCACCTGACCCGCGACGTTTGGCCAGTGTGATCTGCTTTTGACGCTCGCGAAACCGCGTCCGGTCGGCCTCGCTATATTCATCAATGCAATGATGGCATTGCACCCCGGCCTCATATTCCGGCCGTTTGACATCCTCGGGCTGGATCGGACGGCGGCAGGCGAAACACAGGCTGTGCGATCCCTCGACAAGCCCGTGACCGACCGACACGCGGCCATCGAAAACAAAGCACTCGCCGTCCCATTTGCTTTGCTCCTCGGGCACCTCTTCGAGATATTTCAATATACCACCTTTGAGGTGGAACACATCCTCCACGCCTTGCCCGATCAGATAATTGGTGGATTTCTCGCATCGGATACCGCCGGTGCAGAACATGGCGATCTTCTTGTTATGAAACCGGTCTTTATTGGCCTCCCACCAGGCAGGAAATTCTCCGAAACTTTTGGTTTTCGGGTCAATCGCCCCCTCGAATGTGCCAATCGCCACCTCGTAGTCATTGCGCGTGTCGATCACCGCCACGTCGTCGCGCGTGATCAGATCGTTCCAGTCATCCGCGCTGACATAGTGACCGGTGGCCGCGCGCGGATCGACATCCGGCTGGCCCATGGTCACGATCTCGCGCTTCAGCCGGACTTTCATCCGCTTGAACGGCATGGCCGATGCGTGGCTTTCCTTATGCTCCAGCCCCGCACAGCCCGGCAGGCCCCGAATATGGGCCAGCAACGCGTCAATGCCGCTGCGCGTGCCCGCCACGGTTCCGTTGATACCCTCGCCCGCAACCAGAAGCGTGCCCTTGATGCCATGCGCGTCGCACAGCGCGACAAGCGGCGGGCGCAGGCCGTCGGGGTCTTCAAACCGGGTGAAATGATAAAGCGCAGCAACCGTAAACATGGCGCTGACATAAGCCACAGCCCGCGCGCAGGGCAAGGGGTGGCGTTGACCCCGCTTTCGCGGCAGCATAGCAATCACCAGTGACTTTTCCCGGAGAGCGGATAATGCGCGACCAGACCGAGGCCCTGATCATCGTGGATGTGCAAAATGACTTTTGTCCCGGCGGCGCGCTTGCCGTGGCCGGAGGGGATGAGATCGTGGGCGGCATCAACGCCCTGATGGCGGAGTTCCCGACGATCATCGCGACCCAAGACTGGCACCCGGCCGGTCACTCCTCTTTTGCATCCCAACATCCTGGCAAGAACCCGATGGAGACAACCCAGATGGCTTACGGCACGCAAGTGCTCTGGCCCGATCACTGCGTTCAGGGCAGCCGGGGGGCGGAGTTTCACCCCGATTTGAACATCAACGCCGCCCAATTGATCATCCGCAAGGGCTTTCGTCCACAGATCGACAGCTATTCCGCGTTTTTTGAAAATGACCACGCGACACCAACCGGGCTTGAGGGTTATCTGCGCAGCCGCAAGGTTACGAAGCTGACGCTGGTGGGCCTCGCCACTGATTTCTGTGTAGCCTTTTCGGCGACCGATGGCGCGAAGCTGGGCTTTGACGTGGCGGTCAATGAAACGCTCTGCCGCGCTATTGATATGGACGGCTCGCTTGCGCAGGCCCGCACCACCATGCGCGAGGCCGGGGTGGTTCTGGATGGGCAGTAAGATGCGCCGGGCGGGCTCAGGCAATATGATGAGGAACGGGTAATGGTCGATATTGCAACGCGGGTCTATAACCACAAGTGGAAGATCGACCCGATTGTGCGGTCCCTGATCGACACGGATTTCTACAAATTGCTCATGTGCCAATCGGTGTTTCGCAACAAGCCCGATACGAATGTGACTTTCTCTTTGATCAATCGCAGCAAACATGTGCGGCTGGCCGATCTGATCGATGAGGGCGAGCTGCGCGAACAGCTCGACCACATCCGCTCCCTGTCATTGTCGCGGGGGGAGGGAACCTTTCTTCGGGGGAACACATTTTACGGAAAGCGCCAGATGTTTCGCCCTGACTTCATGCAGTGGTTCGAAAACCATCGGATGCCCGACTACCATCTGGAAAAGCGCGACGGCCAATATGAGCTGACTTTTGAGGGCAAATGGCATGAGGTGATGCTGTGGGAAATCCCCGCTCTGAGCGTTCTGATGGAGATGCGCTCGCGGGCCGTGCTGACCGGCATGGGGCGGTTCGAGCTGCAAGTGCTCTATGCCCGTGCGATGACGCGGCTTTGGGAGAAGATCGAGAAGCTGCAACAGGTGGACGGGCTGCTGCTGGCTGATTTCGGGACCCGGCGCAGGCATAGCTTCATGTGGCAGGACTGGTGCGTGCAGGCGATGCAGGAAGGTCTGGCCGAGAAATTCGTAGGCACGTCGAACTGCCTGATCGCCATGCGCCGGGAGGTTGAGGCAATCGGGACCAACGCGCATGAATTGCCGATGGTTTATTCCGCGCTGGCCGATAGCGATGAGGCTTTGCGGCAGGCGCCCTATGACGTGCTGGCCGATTGGCATGAGGAACATGACGGCAATCTGCGTGTGATCCTGCCCGATACGTATGGCAGCGCCGGATTTCTGGAAGGCGCGCCGGATTGGCTGGCTGGCTGGACCGGGATCCGCATCGATTCAGGTGATCCGGCAAGCGGTGCCGAGATGGCAATCAAATGGTGGAAATCTCGTGGCGAGGATCCGCGCGAGAAGCTGATCATCTTCTCGGATGGGCTCGATGTTGAAAAGATTGTGGAGCTTCACAAGCAGTTTTCCGGCCGCGCGCGGGTATCTTTCGGGTGGGGCACTTTGCTCACCAATGATTTCCGAGGCCTCGTTCCAGACGATGCGCTGGCTGCCTTCTCGCTTGTGTGCAAGGCGGTTTCTGCCAATGGCAGGCCAACCGTCAAACTGTCTGACAACCCGCGTAAGGCCATGGGCCCCAAAGATCAGATCGCGCGCTATAAACGTGTCTTCGGCGTGGGTGAGCAGGCGGCTCAGGACGTCCTGGTCTGAGCGTATCTGCGGGCGCATCTGAGAGCACGATCGGCATAAAACCTCTGGCGAGGGTCATCCCTTGGCGCGCGCGACATAATCCAGCCACATGACGCCATGCTGCGCAGCATGATGAAAAGCGGCATAAGCGCCGCTATCTCGTCTGCCTTATGAGATGTCCCGGCATAACCTTGTGAAACAGCCTGCTCCAGATCAACCAGATAGGGGCTTTCTGCATGTTGAATCAAGGCGGTGGCGAGATCATAGAGCCGATATCCAAAGCCGCTATCATCAAAATCAATGAGCCACAGCTGGTCGTTTTGCAGGATATTCTCCTGCATCAGATCGGCATGGATGAGGCCCTGATCAAGTCCGGGCAAGCCGTCCAGATGCTGCGCAGCATGTTCGCGTGCGGAAGACAGCTCGGCACGCTCAGCGGGGTCAAGAGACGGGTTCTCCCAGAACCGACCCCAAAGCGGTGCCTCCCCCAAAAGCCCGTCCGCTGACCAATGCGGGCGGGTGAAATCCTGCGTGGCAAGCGCGTCCGTCGTCGCATGCAGCCGGGCCGCAAGCTCGCCTACGCTTCGGTAAAGCGCCAGATGCTCGTCCTGCGTGCCGGGATAGGGCACGCCGTTCTCGCCAATGGCGGGTGCATCTATCCATGAAATCGCAGAGCAGATCTGCCCATCTGCCAGCGCGTGGATCAGGGCTCCGGTGTCGGTTGGCAGCGGCGTGGGACAGGGGAAACCAGCGGTACTCAGTTGCGCCATCCAGCGCAGCTCGTCCTCGATGGCTGCGGCCTGCTGGTAGCCCATCCGGTGCAGGCGCAGCGCCGCCACCTCGCCCGAACGCAGCCTTGCCTTGAACACCACGTTCTCGCGATTGCGGATCAACCGGGGCCGCGCGAGGCTACCGCCCCAGGCCTGCGCGGCTTCAATGGCGCGTTGGGCCGCGTCGCTATCCTTCATGCGGCATCTCGCGCAACACCTCTTCAAGCTGGTCCATCGCATGATCACAATCGGCCACGCAGAAAGGCAAGGGCGGGCGCATTTTCAGCGTGTTGCGGTGCCGCCCGATCGTGTTGAGCAAGACGCCCCTGCGCCGCATCTCTTCCACGACACGCGCGGCAAACACCGTGGCGGGGCTATCGCCCTGCATGAACTCGATGCCGAAAAACAGCCCCGTCCCGCGTGCCTGCGCTTTCAGCGGGTGCTCGATCCGTTCCAGCCGCGACAGGGCATGCGCGCCGACGCTTCTGGCATTTTCAACCAGCTCTTCCGCTTCGATCACATCCATCACGGCCATGGCCGCGGCGCAGCTGACCGGATTGCCGCCAAAAGTGTTGAAATAGCCAAAACCCGTGCGAAAGGCCTCCATGATATCAGGGCGCGTCACGGTCGCGGCCACGGGATGGCCATTTGCCATGGGCTTGCCCAGCGTGACCACATCAGGCGCGAAGCCCAGCCATTCATGACCCCAGAACGCGTCCCCCACACGGCCAAATCCGGGTTGCACCTCATCGCACAGGATCAGCCCGCCCGACTCCCTGATCAGTTTCACCGTCGGGTCCAGAAAGCCGGGCGCAATTGCCGGAAAGCCCTCATTGGCAAAAGTCGGGCAAAGCATCATGCCCGCAAACCCGTGCCCCGCCTGCTCCAGCTCTGCGATGGCCTTGGCGATATGAGCGGCGAAAGCCTCTGGCTGCGCCTCAAGCGAGCCGCCAAGCGGGCGCAGGCTGTCGGGGGCTGGCACCAGCCGGACCCAATCGGCATAACCCCCGATGGGCGGGCGGCGCGTCGATAGTTGCGAGACGGCGGAAGTGTTGCCGTGATAGGTGTTATCCGTGGCGATAAAGCCCGTCTTGCCCGTCACTGCCTGCGCCATGCGCAGAGCAATGTCATTGGCTTCCGAGCCGGTGCAGACCATGATCAATTGGCTGAGATCATGCGAGAATTTGGCGCAGAGCCGGTCGGCATAGTCCAAAATCCCGTCATGCAGGTAGCGCGTATGGGTGTTGAGCGTGCTGGCCTGCCGGGCAATCGCCTCGACCACATGTGGATGACAGTGCCCGACATGCGGCACGTTGTTGTAACAGTCGAGATATTTGCGCCCCTGCGCGTCCCACAGCCAGACGCCCTCGCCGCGCGTGATATGGACAGGCTCTTCGTAGAATGTCGGCACATTGGGGCCGAGCCGCTGAGCCCGGCGGGCAGTCAGATCAGTCGTCATCCTCGACCTTTCCACGCAGCGATTTGACCGCGCCGCGCTGCTTTTTCGCGGTGATCCGACGCCGTTGAGAGCCCAGCGTCGGGCGCGTCGCGATCCGTCTTTTGGGGGTTTCGAGCGCCTTCACGATCAGATCGCGCAGCCGCATCTGTGCGATTTCGCGGTTTCGGGCCTGAGACCGCGTGTCTTGTACAAAAAGCACCAGCGCGCCGTCGGTGGTCCATTTCCGCCCGGCAAGCCGTCTGAGCCGTGCCTTGACCGGGGCTGGCAAATTGGGCGAGCGGGCGGCCTCGAACCGCAGCTCCACGGCGGTGGAGACCTTGTTGACGTTCTGCCCGCCGGGCCCTTGGGCACGGGTGAAGCTTTCCGAGATCTCCCAATCCTCGAGGGTGATGGTGTCATTGATGCGGATCATGCTGCCCTTCTACTTGGTTTTGCGAGCCATTGGGAGGGGCCGGGCGCCAATTGGCTTGCCATTTCCCCGGCCAGCCCGAACAGTCACCGCATACGCATTCAACACAGGAGCGATTGCAATGATCAAACGGATGCATACAAACCAGCGCATGTCTCAGGCCGTGGTCCATAACGGGCTGGTCTATCTGGCAGGCCAAGTGGCCGATGGCGCAGGGGCGGCCGAGCAGACACGCGCTATTCTCGACAAGATCGACGTGCTGCTGGCGGAGGCGGGATCGTCAAAAGAGAGCATCCTGCGGGCGACGATCTGGCTGTCAGATATGACCCATTTTGCTGAAATGAACGCGGTTTGGGATGCCTGGGTCCCCGATGGTCACGCCCCGGCGAGGGCCTGCGGGGAAGCGAAACTGGCGCGCGAGGATCTGCTGGTCGAGATTATGATCGACGCCGCCGCGTTAACTTGATCCAACCCGTGATTGATCACGTCAATATCCCCGTCAGTGATTTGCGTCGCGCGGGGGTATTCTACGAACGGGTTCTGGCTGTTTTGGGCCTCGAAATCCTGCACAGCGACGCTGGGGTGGTAGGCTTTGGCGCGCAGCACTGGATCCTGGGGCTGGAGCTGGGCGCGGTCACGCCGCTCCACCTTGCTTTTGTGGCGCAGAGCCCGGATCAGGTCGATGCGTTTCATGCGGCCGCCATGAAGGCTGGCGCCCGGGACAATGGCGCGCCGGGCGCGCGGCCGCAATATGGGCCGGGCTACTACGCCGCCTTCATCCTTGATCCCGACGGTCACAATCTTGAAGCGGTGTTTCGGGGCGGCGCGGCGTAATCCATTCGCCCAAAAGAGAAAGGCTCGCCACAGCAATGGCGAGCCTTCCGAGATCTTTTGGAGGTGGGTCAAGTGGATCAGTGACCCGATACCTCGGTGTTATTCAGGGGGCTGCCCCTAAAAGCGCACCTCCGCACCTTGCTTGACACCTCGCTCCATAATCACTCTAGACATGGACACCTCCTTTCTCTGGTTGCTGTTAGAAAAGAAACTGGCACATCTTGTGTTAAAAACAAGTATTTTTTACACCGGTCGGCTTGAAAGTTTCCCGACCAGCAGCCGGAACGGGATCAGCGCCATCAGCGCCACGCCCAGTTTCACGCCCCAATCGGCAAGCGCCAGAGACACCCAGAGCGGTTGCAGCGGGCCCTGACCCAGCAGCGGAACTGCCTCCCAGGCCCAGGAAATCGCCTCGTCTGCGGCGGGTCCAAACAGGGTGATGGAGGCCGAGAAGGCGATGGTGAAAAACAGCGCCGTGTCGATGGCTGAGCCAATGACAGTGGAGACCAGAGGTGCCGTCCACCAAGACCCGGAGCGCAGCCGATCAAAGATCGCGATATCAAGCATCTGGGCGCATAAAAAGGCGATGGCCGAGCCGATAGCGACCCGCAAGGCGACAGCGGGGCCGAATTCCAGCATGATCTGGCTCCCTATGAGCGAACAGATGATGCCTACGACAAACCCCGCGAACACCACTTTGCGCGCGGCGGGGGCGCCATAGACGCGGTTCATGACATCGGTGACCAGAAAAGCGATCGGATAGGTGAACGCGCCCCATGTCAGCCAGGAGCCCAGCAGGAACTGCACGAGGATGTTGGAAGCCACGACGACGATAGCCATCGCAAGAATACCGGGAAGAAGACGCGTCATATCAGTGATCCGTTTTGACAAGGTTGCGGAAACTTGGGCCCGGGGATCGGGCAGCCCGGCGCGTTTACGCAAAGAGGCGGGCGGGGGCAAGAAATTTATGCTATTCTCGCCATGCAACAACAAAAAGGGTCCAGAAATGCCGGATTTCATGCTTGCCTATCACGGGGGCGAAATGCCCGAGACACCCGAGGAGGGTGAAAAGGAGATGGCGCTTTGGCAAAAATGGATGGATGAGATCGCGGACAGCATTGTTGATGCTGGCAACCCGGTGGGCCAATCCTCAACGCTCAGCGCGTCCGGTGTGGTCGATGGGGGTGGGCCAAATCCCTTGTCGGGCTACACGATCATCAAGGCTGCAGATCAGGCCGCTGCGATCAAGCTGGCCCAAGGGTGTCCGCATCTGGCCCATGGCACGATCGAGATTGCCGAGATCATCGAGATGTAGCTACTCGCGCACCAGCCCGGTCTCTACCAGCATGTCGCGGCGCTTGGCCTCGTCCCAATAGCCGCGCGAATAATGCTTGATCGCCTGATCATAGCTGCCATCGGAGATCAGCCAGGCGCCGCGCAGATATTTCACACCGAAGCGCAGATTGGTCTCTGCGTCCAACAGCCCGTTATTCTTGCCCTTATATCCCATGGACCGCGCCGTGGCCGGAGCAAGCTGCATGAGCCCGCGATAGATTCCGTTGCGCGCATCTGGTCTGTGGGTGCTTTCGCGCACCACCACCTGCTGGACCAGGGCGCGCGGCACTGCGTAGCGGTCGGCATATGTGTTGATCAGCGCGCGCAGTGCAGGTGTCTCATTTGGATAGAGCGGTGGCTCCGGGCGCGGTTGCGGCCTGGACTGTGCAAGAACATCCCTTCCGCAAGCGGCCAGCGCGAGCAGCGCTGCGATCACCGCTCGGCGATGAGGTGGCGCTGTCATATGCCCGTTTCAACGATTGCATCGGCGAGTATGGGGATCGTCGCCTCGTTCAGACCGGCAATATTCATCCGGCTGTCGCCGACCATGTAGATTGCGTGGCTGTCGCGCATGGCTGTCACCTGCTCGGCTGTCGCACCCAGTCTGGAAAACATCCCGCGGTGATCGGCCAGGAAGCCGAAGCGGTCGGAATTTGTGCGTTTGCGCAAGGCCTCGGCCAGTTGTTTGCGCAGCTTCAGCATCCCGCTACGGACCTCTTCCAGCTCGGTCTCCCATGTGGCGCGCAAATGCTCATCGTTCAAAACCATCGTGACCAGACGCGCGCCGTGATCTGGCGGGAAGGAGAAATTCTGCCGGTTGAGAAAGGCCAGCGTTGCCTGGTTAAGCGGTGTCTTCCCCTCATCCTGCGAGATCGTCATCAGGATGCCCGTGCGTTCGCGGTAGATGCCGAAATTCTTTGAACAGCTCGCGGCGACCAGGACCTCCGGCTGGGTTTTGGCCAGATGGCGCAGACCATACGCATCCGGTTTCAGCCCGTCGCCGAACCCCTGATAGGCGATATCGACAAAAGGGATCAGCTTGCGGGCGCTGAGCAGATTGGCAAGCTCATGCCATTGCGACGGGTTGAGATTGGCCCCCGTCGGGTTGTGGCAACAGCCATGCAGCAAGATGATATCGCCCTCGCGGGCGCCCGACAGATCGGTGAGCATGCCGTTCCAATCGACCGAGCGGGTCTCGGCGTCGAAATAGCGATACTCCGCCATCGGCATGCCGAGATATTTGATGATCGAAGGATGGTTGGGCCAGGTCGGCGCGCTCAGCCAGATCGTGGCGTTTGGGTCGGCCATGGCGATCAGCTCCAGCCCCTGACGGATCGCACCTGTGCCCCCGGGCGTGGCCGCAGCAGCGATCTGGTCGCGCGGAACGACCCCGCCCAGCAGCAGATCGGCCATGGCATCGTGAAAGCCTACATCGCCGACAAGGCCTGTGTAGCTTTTGGTCTTCTCCGTGTCCCAAAGCTGCTTTTCGGCCTGTTTGATGGCCTTCATCACCGGTGTCAGGCCAGAGGCGTCCTTATAGACCCCCACGCCCAGGTCGAGCTTGTTGGGGCGTGGATCGTCGCGATACAGCGCCATGAGTTGCAGGATCTTGTCAGGTGGTTGCGCGGTGAGCTGTTCCAGCATGGGTTATCCGGTCTCGATGGGAAGTTGGTCGAACTGGCCCCATTCGGCCCAGGAGCCATCATAGAGCGCGTGGTTGCGGTGGCCTGTGCGCTCTAGAGCCAGCGACAAGATCGCCGCCGTGACCCCGGAGCCGCAGGTCGTGATGACCGGCCTGTTGGCCGTCACGCCGGCATCGCCCAGAATTTCGCGCAAGGCGGTCTCCGGCTTCATGGTGCCATCGGCGTTGAGCAGGCTGCGGTAGTGGACATTGCGCGAGCCCGGTATGTGGCCCGCGCGCAGACCTTCGCGCGGCTCGGGCTCTGCCCCTTGAAAGCGCTGGGGCGCGCGGGCATCGAGGATCGTATGATCGCCCAGTTTCGAGGCCGCAGCCACCTGGGTGACATCGCGCACCAGATGCGCCTGGCGTTGCACTGTTATGTGGCGGTCGCGCTCAAGCGGGGGGAGGTCTTCGGTTTCATGGCCTTCCGACACCCATTTGGGATAGCCGCCATCAAGCACCGCGACATCGGTTTTGCCCATCAGGCGAAACAGCCACCAGACGCGGGCGGCGGAAAACAGACCGGCGCCGTCATAGACCACCACCTGATGGCCGTCCCCGATCCCCTTGGCGCGCATCCGGGACATGAACTTTTCGACCGGCGGCGCCATATGGGGCAGTTCCGAGCGGTGATCGGAGATCTCGTCAATGTCGAAAAACCGGGCGCCGGGGATGTGGCCGCGCTCATATTCCGCGAGACCATCACGGCCCATATCGGGCAGATACCAGCTTGCATCAATGATCCGCAGATCAGGGCTCTTGAGATGTTTCGCCAGCCAATCGGTACTCACCAGTGTCTTCGGATCGTCAGTCATGTCGGTCTCTTCCTCACGCTTCGCGTCTACTGGTAAAGGGCGGAGACAGGGCTCGCAAGTTTTGTCAGCCCTCGCGCAGAAGGCGGGCTTTCTGGCGGCCCCAGTCGCGTTTGGCTTCCGTGGCGCGTTTATCGTGGTTCTTTTTGCCCTTGGCGATGCCGATCTTCATCTTCGCGCGGCCCTTGTGGTTGAAATAGAGCACCAGCGGGACAAGCGTCATGCCCTCGCGCTGGGTGGCGGACCAGAGCTTGGCGAGCTCTTTCTTGGAGACGAGCAATTTGCGCCGGCGCCGTTCTTCATGCTGGAAGGTCTTGGCCTGTGCGTAGGGCGGGATGTAGCTGTTGACCAGCCAAAGCTCTCCCTGTTCCACGGCGGCGTAGCATTCGGTGATCTGGGCCTTGCCGGTACGCAGGGATTTGACCTCTGATCCCTCCAGCATGATGCCGCATTCGATGTCATCCTCGATGGCATAATCATAGCGTGCCCGCCTGTTTTCGGCGATCACCTTGTAGTTCGGATTTTCCTGCTTCTTGGCCATGATCCGCGACTAGGTAGGGATGCCTGGCCCATGCGTCAACCGAAATGGGCGGGCTGGCGCCCGCGCTTGATGTCGGATTTGCCTCCGGCGGGGATATTTCTCGCCAAAAGAAGCCTGTTGGTCAGTTCAAAAGCCCGGCGTGGCGCATGGCGGCTTTGATGGCGGATTTTGTGCTGTCCTCGAGACCTGTGAGGGGCCGGCGGACTTCTTCGGTGCAACGTCCGAGCAGCGAGGCGCCGTATTTTGCGCCGACCAGCCCGGGTTCGGTGAAGATGGCTGTGTGCAGCGGCATCAGGCGGTCCTGGTATTGCAGCGCTGTGGTATAGTCGCCTGCGGCCAGCGCGTTTTGGAATTCGGCGCAGAGTTTCGGCGCGACATTGGCCGTGACCGAGATGCATCCGACGCCGCCATGGGCGAAATGGCCCAGAGCGGAAGGGTCTTCGGCCGACATCTGGATGAAGTCATGTCCGCAGCTGATGCGTTGCAGCGAGACGCGGGCAATATCGGCGGTTGCATCCTTGACCCCGATGATCATCGGGTGTTTGGCAAGCTCGCCCATCGTTTCGGGGCTCATGTCGATGACCGAGCGGGGCGGTATGTTATAGATGAAGATGGGAAGCCCCACCTCTGCTGCGGCCAGGTAATGTGCGATCAGTCCACGCTGGGTGGGCTTGTTATAGTAGGGTGTGACGACAAGCGCGCCATCTGCGCCGACATCCTTGGCATGTTGGACCAGCCGCACAGTTTCGCGTGTGCTGTTGGATCCCGCACCAGCCATCACCGGCACGCGGCCTGCGGCGCATTTCACGACGGTCTCGACGACGGCGTCATGTTCGTCATGCGACAGGGTCGGGCTTTCGCCGGTTGTGCCGACCGGGACAAGGCCGTGGCTGCCTTGCTCGATATGCCATTCCACCAGTTGTTTGAGCGCGTCGAAATCCACCTCACCGTCTTTCAGGGGTGTGATCAGTGCTGGCATTGAACCTTTGAACATGGCAAATCCTTCCGGCAACGGTTGTGGCGCTTCACGCGGATAGCGCTGGTCCGGGCGCTTCGCAAGTTGAAACATCGCGACTATGTGAGTTGCGCGCAGAACAGATCACGTGAGAATCGGCATTGATGTGCAGGGTTGAGGAAAGATGAGGATGCGCCGGGGATGGAGGAACATGCTGTTGGCGTGTTTGGGCATTTGGCTTGGCGCCGGGCTTGCCACGGGGGTGTCCGCGCAGGGCAGCTCTGTGATCCCGGTGCCGCGGCCTGAACCACAGCCTGAAACACGGTCTGAACCGGGGGCGGAGGCAGAACAGGTTTCGGCGCAGATCCCGCGTGTGCGTCCCAGCCCGCGCCCCAAGCGCGAGCGCAGGCGACAGGCACAGTCACCGGCTGATCCCTCGCGCGCGGCGTTCGAGCAGGCATTGCGGGCGGCCAAGGCGCGGCAATGGGTGCAGGTTGATCTGCTGCGGGGCCGGATCAAGGACCCGGCAGCGCGCGATGTCATCTTGTGGCATTGGCTGCGCGGCCAGCAGGGGCGGTTTTCGCAATGTCTTGATTTTCTGGAGCGCAATGGCGATTGGCCCGGAATCGACCTGCTGCGGCAGAGATGCGAATATACGATTCCGCGCGGCGCTGCGGCCCGTGATGTTCTGGCCTTTTTTGGAGATAATTTGCCGCGCACCGGGGCGGGCAGCTTGCGGCTGGCGCGGGCGCATTATGACGAGGGGCGGGACACGGAAGGCGATGCGGAGCTGCGCCGGGGATGGTTGACCCATATCCTGTCACCGACCGAGCATGCAGCTTTTGTGAACCGCAATGGCAAGACCATCGCCGATCTGCACACCCAGCGGCTGGACATGTTGTTGTGGCGCGGGGCCAAGGAGGCGGCGGAGCGGATGTATCCGCTGGTCAGCGAGGACTGGCAAAAGCTCGCCCGGGCACGGCTGGGGCTGCGCGATACGGTCGGCAATGTCGATACACTGATCGAGGAGGTGCCCGAGGCTTTGTTCGATGATGCGGGTATGGCGTTCGAGCGATTCTTGTGGCGCGCCAAGAAGGACCGCGACGCGGCCGCGATTGATCTGATGCTGGAGCGCTCGATCTCGGTGCTTGATTTGGGCAAGCCGGAGGCATGGGCCAACCGGCGGCGTGCCTTTGCCCGACAGATGATGCGCGAAGGGAAGTCAGAGCTCGCCTATGAAATCGCGTCATCGCATTTTCTGGAGGCGGGCTCGGATTATGCCGATCTGGAATGGTTGTCGGGCTATCTGGCCTTGCGACAGCTCAATGAGCCGGAGCAGGCGGTGCTGCATTTTGAACGCTTTGCGGCTGCGGTCGCCACGCCGATCTCGCTGGGGCGGGCAGGCTATTGGCTGGGTCGCGCGCATGAGGCTGTGGGCAATGCGCAGGCCGCACGGGACGCCTATGCGCAAGGAGCGAAATATCAGTCGAGCTTTTATGGACAGCTCGCGGCAGAGCGGGCGGGGCTTCCGGGCGATCCGCGTATGTCGGGCCGGACGAAATTTCCCGATTGGCGCGGTGCGCCCTTCACCAATTCAAGTGTCTATCAAGCCGCCTTGCAGCTTTATCTGGTGGGGGACCGGACCCTGACGGAGCGATTTCTGGTACATCTTGCAGAGACGCAGGGGCGGGAGGCGCTGGGCCAGATGGGTCAGATGGCGCTGGAGCTGAAGGAGCCGCATATCGCGCTTATGATCGGCAAACAGGCCGCCCGCATGGGCCATGAGCTTTGGGCGATGTATTTTCCTGTTGCGACGCCTGCGGGGCTCGATCTGCCGGTTGAGCCTGAATTTGCGCTGGCCGTTGCGCGACGGGAAAGTGAGTTCGACCCGGTCGTCACCAGCCCTGCGGGCGCGCGCGGTTTGATGCAACTGATGCCTGCCACAGCCAAGGAGGTCGCCCGTCGGATCGGTGAGGAATATTCCGCCACAAGGCTGCTGCGCGATCCGAAATATAATGCGCGGCTGGGCGGGGCTTTTCTGGCGGAGTTATCGAGGCGCTATCGTGGCAATCCGGTCCTGATGGCAGTGGCATATAATGCGGGGCCAAGCCGCGCGGATCGTTGGTCGCGGGAAAGGGGTGATCCAGGCGCGCCCGAGGTCGATGTGATCGACTGGATCGAGCATATTCCGTTCCGGGAGACCCGCAACTATGTAATGCGTGTGACCGAAAGTCTTGCACCCTACCGTGCGCGCCTTTCAGGGCAGGTTGCCGAGCCGCGCCTTCTGGCCGAACTCAAGCAGTAACCTCGCCGCTGCGCCATAGCGTGAAAACGCCCGCAGTGACCACGATCGCAGCCCCTATTGCTACATGCGGCTCAAGCGTTTCGCCGAAGACCAGCATGCCAATGGCTGCGGCAAAGACCAGTTGCAGGTAGGCGAAGGGCTGGACCGCGCTGGCCTCGGCGAGCTCATAGCATTTGATCATGCACCAGTGACCTGCCGCGCCTGTGACGCAGAGGGCCGCCATCCACAGCCAGTCCGGGCCGGTCATTGGTTCCCAAAACCAGATGCCGATGATGGTCATCCAGACCGCGCCCACGGTGCCGGTCCAGAAAAAGCTGGTCTCCGTGCGGTCGCGTCGCGCGGCGTAACGGGTCAGAAGCGCATAAAGCGCAAACAGGCCGGCTGAGCCAAGCGCGATGAATGCATAGGGCGAGAAGACCGAGATGCCGGGTTGCAGGATGATCAGCACGCCCAGAAATCCCACCGCGATGGCTGTCCAGCGCCGCCAGCCGACCTGTTCGCCCAGAACGGGGCCGGAAAGGGCGGCAACAAGCAGCGGGTAGCAGGCAAAGATCGCGTGGCTTTCGATCAGCCCCAGCAATGTGAAGGCCGCGACCATGACGCAGACCTCGCAGGCAAGAAGCAGGCCCCGGAAGCTTTGCAGCAGTGGCTGGGTCGTGGCGGCGGCGTGGCGCAGACCGCCTGCTTTGCGCCCGGCCAGCGTGATGACGAAAGTCGCAAAGAACCAGTAGCGGATCATGATGACCATCAGCACGTTATATTCTGTAGCCAGATGGCGCGAGATACCGTCCTGGATGCCAAAGATGAAGGCTGTGGCGAT
>CAYGUB010000007.1:0-6995 GCA_964352845.1 uncultured Rhodobacterales bacterium
ACATATCCCGACCCCCGCCCCGCCATCCGCCGCAAAGCGGACACTGTGTTATGGCGCGTAGAAATCCCCGATTTCACGGAGCGCTCCGTGATCGAAGTTTTGGCAGGACGTGGCTACGAGCGCAGCATCTGCCAATGCAGCCTGATCGGCGGGAAGAAAAGCAGCACGAAGCCCATCTGCAGGTAGAGGAAGATCATCATCGGTATCCAGACCACCGCCATCACGACGCCGACACCGCCCGCCAGTTTTGTAGCCATTGGCGGCGACATCACCCGCAACAGGGCCAGATGAAACAACCTGCCCCCATCAAGCGGCAGAACAGGCAACAGATTGAACAGGCCCAGAAACAGGTTGATATAGGCCAGCAAAGACAGGCCCCAGGCGAGATAGCCGAATTCCAGCTGGCCTGCGACCAGTGAGGCGATGGCCCAAATGGCGAGGTTGACGATAGGGCCCATCGCGACGATCAGCTCTTCCTGATAGGGCGTCGTGCCGCCGGCATGCTGACAAAACCCGCCCCCGCCATGGATCATTATCCGCCGCACCGGGACGCCTTGCACAAGACATCCCCAGGCGTGGCCAAGCTCATGCAGGAAGATCGAGACCACAAGCAGGCCAAGAAATATCATCTGCGTGAGCATATCACCACTGCTCTGCCCCAGAGAGACGAAAATCAGGATCAGGAAAATCAGGCTGGAGCCTATCTGCACCGGGACGCCGAACGGCCCGCGAAATTCGAAAATCGGATTGCTGTTTTGAAACATAGGCCCTCATGAAATCAACCCGCCAAAGGTGACACTGGCCAGTTACAGGTGCAAGCAGCTATCGAAGGGCATGGCGTTCGCAATGGCGCGGTTGACGGGGCTCGAACCCGCGACCCCCGGCGTGACAGGCCGGTACTCTAACCAACTGAGCTACAACCGCCCGCTGCCCGCCTGATCCCTCAGACGTAACGGAGGTATTATGACCCGCAAAGCGCTGCGTCAAGCCGCGATGCGCCTTGGGCGAGATGTTTTTGCGGCCTCAATTCTCCGGCGCTTCGCTATCGCGCAGCCCGGTCGCCATGCGGTCCAGACGACCCGCGATCAAGATCAGCTCTGTGACGTTGCGCGGGACATCCATGCGTGCCAGCTCAAATGCCGCACCCTCAACAATATCCGAGGCATAGCTGAGCAGCGAGGCAACCCGCTCTTCGGACTCCGACTCGCTCTGGGCGTCATCAAGAAGAATACGAAGCTGCTCTGCAATAACTTTGGGATCAGTTTCAAACATGAATAATATATGCTCGTGGGCGACGCGTGAAAAAATTTCTGGATAACGCTTTGGAACTCGGCAACAGGTACTATCGGCGGTTGGGCCAAGTGGCATGAATACGAATTCCCGGCACACCCGGTCGCACGGACCACAACTTAGTGTCTCACAGACCCGTGTGGTCGGTCAATCCTTGCGCACAAATACAGTATATGGTGGGTGATGAGAGACTCGAACTCCCGACATCTTCGGTGTAAACGAAGCGCTCTACCAACTGAGCTAATCACCCGTGACGACGTCCTGTTACCGTTGCGATACCGCCATTGCAAGCCCTATGTCACGATATCATGGCGACCGCTGGCGATGTAGAAAATACAGCCCTGCCCGCCCGGCAAATCCGCCAATGCGTGGTCTTCCAACCCCAGAGCGACCAGACGCAACATGCGCGACGCAATGCCGTGGGTCACGATCACACCGGGCCCTGTCAGCGACTGAAGAAACGCGGCGCAGCGGGCGCGCAGATCGGACAATGCCTCAACATCCGGGGCTGTCAGATAGAAACCCAGCGGCCCGTCGGATGTGTGCAGCGGCGCAGCGGGCAAGGGCAGGCTGGCGCGTGTTGCTCCCTGCCAACGCCCGATACCGATCTCACGCAGGCGCGAATCCTCAATGAGCCCGCTCGGGTCGTCCATCAGCCTGCGGGCCGTCTCGCGCGCCCGACCCGCAGGGCTGGAATACCACTGCCATCCGGCAAGATCACGCGCGGCCAACAGCTTTCGCATCGCCTCAATCTGCTCAAGCCCCACAGCGCTCAGCGGTGAATCGCGCTCTCCCTGCAGGCGCCCCTCGGCGTTCCAGACCGTCTGCGCATGGCGCAGGATCAACAGTTCCATTGCGCCCCCACGGTGGAACTAGCTGGTCTCTTCCGGTGCCGCTTCGGCCTGTTTGGGCTGCGGGTCCTTGAGCTTGATCCGGCAAATTACCAGATCGCCATTTGGCGTCTTCTTCTGGCGCATGATCCGGACCTTGCCCATCGGTGCGGCCGAGACATTGAACCCGTCACGCAAGGCATCGCCCAGAACGCTGAGCGACGCATCCAGCGCGCGCCGCGCCTCGCCGGTTTTCATCCCCGTCTGCTCGACCATCCGGCGCACAAGCTCTTTCTTGGCCATATCGGGCGCCTCAACTTCTGTCTCAGCTGCCGCTGTGCCCGTTTTGGCCGCAGGTTTTGCCTTGGCCGTCACGGGGCGTTTGCTGACCGTTTTGGTCGTGCTGCGCAGCGGTTTGGTGGATTTTGACTTGGAGGATGTCGATTTCGGCGCCGCTTGTCCGGTTGTGCTCTTGGCCGTCATGGGGATCTTCCCTCTGTTATGTCTGGCAAAACCCTATCAAACTTGCATGCGCGCGCCAATGCGCTTGTCTGCCATGACCCGCCGCGTCGTCCGAATTCGACATATTCCGTGCCGTTTTCAGATATGCGCCCTCCGATTTGGCCGATCACTGTGGGATCAGGCTGCCGGAGCTCAACATGAACACGCATTACCGTGATACCCGCAAGATAGACCCGTCCCGAGGCGCGCTGCTGCCCGATGGGAGCCCCAATAACAATGACCGCGTCGAAATCGGCCCCACCCGTCTGGCCTTTGACGAATGGGACAAGGCCGGTCTGATCCTGCCCAATCTGGAGCGGATGCGCGACTATCGCTGGCTGCGGCTGACAGATCATATCGTGCAGCGCGATCTTGGCGGGCTGCTGATGTTCGACCCGCTCAATATCCGCTACGCCACCGACAGCACCAATATGCAGCTGTGGAACACACATAACCCGTTCCGGGCCGTGCTGCTTTGCGCCGATGGCTATATGGTGATCTGGGACTACAAAGTGGCCCCCTTCCTGTCAGAGTTCAACCCGCTGGTCCGCGAGCGTCGCTCTGGCGCATCGATGTTCTATTTCTCCTGCGGCGACAAGGTCCGGCAGGCGGCCAGCGATTTCACCGCCGAAATCGACGATCTGATCCGCGCCCATGGCGGCGGCAACAAGCGGCTCGCCGTTGACAAGATCATGGTGCCCGGCCTGCGCGCGCTGGAACAAGCCGGTTTCGAGGTTCACGAGGGCGAGGAGGTTACCGAGAAATCCCGCTCCATCAAAGGCCCCGACGAGATCGCCGCAATGCGCGCGGCCTGCCTGTCTTGCGAAATTGCCGTCCAGGCGATGGAGGATTTCGCCCGCGCAGAGATACCCTCGGGCCAGGTGAGCGAAGATGACGTCTGGGCCGTGCTGCATTCCCAGAACATCAAACGCGGCGGCGAATGGATCGAAACCCGCCTTCTCGCCTCCGGGCCCCGCACCAACCCGTGGTTTCAGGAATGCGGCCCGCGGATCTGCCAGAACAATGAAATCCTGGCCTTCGACACCGATCTGATCGGCGCATATGGCATCTGCTGCGATATCTCGCGGACATGGTGGATCGGCGATGCGCGCCCCCGCCCCGACATGATCTCGGCCATGCAACACGCCCATGAACATATCATGACCAATATGGAACGGCTCAAACCCGGCATTTCGATCAACGAGCTGTCGGCGGGCACGCATGTCCTGCACGACAAATACCAGGCACAAAAATATGGCTGCCTGATCCATGGCGTCGGGCTCTGCGATGAATGGCCTCTGGTGGCCTATCCCGACCAACATGTCGACGGCGCGTTTGACTATGTGCTTGAGCCCGGCATGACGCTATGCGTGGAAGCACTGGTCAGCGAGGTTGGCGCGGATTTCTCGATCAAGCTGGAAGATCAGGTCCTCATCACCGAGCATGGCTTTGAGAACCTGACCAAATATCCGTTTGATGCAGCCCTGATGGGTTAGAAATGGATGGCGCGCCCGTAAGCGTCCAGAACACTTTCATGCATCATCTCTGACAGCGTCGGGTGCGGGAAGACCGTGTTCATCAGATCTTCCTCGGTCGTCTCCAATGTGCGGCCGACCACATAGCCCTGGATCATCTCCGTCACCTCTGCACCGACCATATGGGCGCCCAGAAGCTCTCCGGTCTTCTCGTCGAAAATGGTCTTCACCATGCCTTCCGGCTCTCCCAATGCAATCGCCTTGCCGTTGCCAATGAACGGGAAGCGCCCCACTTTTATGGAGTATCCTGCCTCCTTGGCCCTGGCTTCCGTGAAGCCCACACTGGCCACTTGCGGATGGCAATAGGTACAACCGGCAATCGATTCCGGGCGGACCGGGTGAACATTGTTCTTGCCCGATATCAGTTCAGCCACCATGACGCCCTCATGGCTCGCCTTGTGGGCCAACCATGGCGCGCCCGCGATATCACCAATCGCGTAAAGCCCTTCGACCCCGGTGCGGCAATACTCATCCACCACCACATGGGTCCGGTCGATCTTCACGCCCAGCGCTTCAAGGCCAAGCCCCTCGGTATTGCCTACAATGCCCACAGCGGAGATGACCGTGTCGAATTCCACCTTCTCGACCTTGCCGCCCGCCTCGATATGGGCGGTAACCTTGCCCCCGCCTTTTCCGTCCGGGTTGCGATCAAGCTGCTTGACCATGGCTTTTTCCATGATCTTCATGCCCTGTTTCTCGAAACTCTTCTTGGCAAAGGCAGAGATCTCGGCATCTTCCACCGGCAGAATCCGGTCCATCACTTCGACGACCGTCGTGTCGCATCCAAGCGTGTTGTAGAAACTGGCAAACTCAATCCCGATCGCGCCGGACCCGATCACCAGCAGTTTCTTGGGCATCCGTTTGGGTGTCAGCGCATGTTTATAGGTCCAGACCAGATCGCCATCGGCCTCCAGCCCCGGCAATTCACGCGCGCGCGCGCCTGTGGCCAGCACGATGTTTTTGGCCGTCAGTTCCTCGCTGCCCTTCTCGGTCTTGACCGCTACCTTGCCCTTTGCGGGGATCGTCGCCTCACCCATGATCGTGGTGATCTTGTTTTTCTTCATCAGATGCCCGATGCCGCTCGACAATTGACCGGCCACCCCGCGCGAGCGTTTGACGACCGCATCAAGATCATAGTCGATGCCGGTGGCTTTCAGTCCGAAATCCTTGGCCCGGTGCATCAGGTGAAATACTTCCGATGACCGCAGCATCGCCTTGGTCGGAATGCAGCCCCAGTTGAGACAAATCCCGCCCAGATGCTCCCGCTCCACAATGGCGACATTCATGCCCAGCTGCGCGCCGCGAATGGCCGCAACATAGCCGCCCGGCCCGGCACCGATGACAATGAGGTCGAAACTTTGCGCAGCCATATCTGATATCTCCTGAAAAGTAGTTCAACGTTAAACTAAATCATACACGCTTTCCAGCGCCTTGCCCCTGATCGACAATGTCGCAGGGCAGTGACAGGACAATTATCGACCAGCCGGAAAAAATGCCGATAGTTTCAGTGCCTGATCGCATCTCACGAAATATCTGACACATCACGTATCAGTCAACGCGCCCGAAATCCTTGCTTTCAGACAGTGCAACCTGGCTGAGGCTTTTTCGCGTGACGCTTTAGGCACTTAACTTGCGCACCATTTCTCCATAGCCGCCATTTTGCATGAAACTGTCTTCCGGCACAGTCGTCTTGCGTGACAGCGCCTTATTGCGGAACGGGAAGCGACCGAATTGCCGGATCACATCGCGATGCGCCTTGGCATGAAGCAGGTTCTTCTTCCCTGTCTCCGGCATACGCGTCAGCAGCATCCGCACGCACCGCTCCTGATCAGAGACACATTCGGAATGCATCATCGGCGTATAGAAAAACTGGCGCGCAGGCTCGTCGATGCGCATGTCCCAATTCTTACCCACAGCGATCTTCGATACTGCCAGCGCCGCCGCATCCATCGAGAAGGCCTTGGGAGACCCTCGATGCAGATTGCGCGAAAACTGATCGGTCAAAATCAGATAGGCCAGCGTACCGCTGGGATAGGTCAGCCAGATCGAATAGGCTCCCTCACTCGCATTTTCCCACGTCGTCAGAAACCTGTCGCGGATCTGCGCATCCATCGCGTCATCGCTGCGATACCACCCTTCGGGCCCGACCTCATCCAACCAGAAACTCAACACTTCCTCAGGCGTCGACATGGCAGTCCTCCCCTTGTCGTCTTTGCCCCACCCGTGTTCAAATCGTTACAACGGGCGCCGCAGTTAGCAAGGATTATTTAACATCTTTGGTTAAGATGCGGCATTGTCGCGCGTCTGCTCGGCGCCATCCTCGGCCATTTCCTCTGCCACCTCGACGTAGAATTCCTGCGCGGCCTCGACCACGACGGGCGACGCACCGGGGCCAATCGGGGCATAGGGCACCGCGTCGTAATCATCCTCATCGGCATAGGCAGAGACACGTTGCGTCATCCGGTAAAGCGCATAGAGCGCGGTGGCCAGCATCAGCAAGGCGATAACGGCCCAGAAGCTCCATGGCCCGAACCGCGTCATCGCCCACCCGGTTACAATCGGCCCGCCAATCGCGCCCAGCCCATTGACAAAGATCAGCCCCCCGGAGGCCGCGGCCATATCCTCAGGCTGCAGGTAGTCATTGGTATAGGCAATCAAAAGCGCATAGAGCGGGTTGGCCATACCGCCCAGCACGAAGGCGGAGACGACCAACCATTCGAACTGCCCACCCGAGGCGATCCCGCCAAAGGCCGCAAGCGCGCCAACCGCCGCGACCGCCGCAATCAGGCTGCGCCGGTCAGCGCGGTCAGAGATCCAGCCAATCGGATATTGCAAAACC
>CAYGUB010000007.1:7005-25954 GCA_964352845.1 uncultured Rhodobacterales bacterium
ACGAAGATCGAGATCTCGCCCACACTCATCCCCACCTGCGAGGCATAGACAGCCGACATGCCGAACTGCGCCGAGAAGACGCTGCCCAAAAGCAGCATGCCGACAAAACCCGTGGGCGAGACGGTATAGACCTCCCGCAGGCTCATGGTTTTGGTGTTGTCAAAGGACGGGGTGGGCGCAATCGACAAAAGGATCGGCGCGAAGGAAATCGAGACCAGAACGGAAGGGATGATGAACAACAAATAGCCCGCCGGATCTGCTACATTTAGTAGAAACTGCGCCGAGACAATGCCTACCATTTGTACAATCATATAGGCAGAGAGCGCCTGACCGCGTGTTTCATTGGTCGTGGCGTTGTTCAACCAGCTTTCTGCGGTGACATAGACCCCCGAAAAGCAAAACCCGATCACAATACGCAACAAGATCCAGGCCCAGGGGTAGGTCGCGACAGGGTAAAGGATCAAAGCGGCCGAGACAAAAGAGCCCAGCGCCGCAAAGACCCGCACATGACCCACCCGCCGGATAAAGCCGGGCGCAAGCCGGGAGCCGCCAAGAAATCCGATGAAATAGGCCGAGGTGATCAGCGACAGATCGAAGGTTGAAAAACCCTCGATCCCACCCCGCACACCAACCAGAGTGCCTTGCAGCCCGTTGCCGATCATCAACAGCATCATGCCCAGAAACAGGGCCCAGGAATTCTTCAGTACATATATCATCGCAAGGATCTTTACATTGCTGGCCTTAGGGCTGCCTCACACCCGGCTATACACCCGCTATCGGCCTGTCGGGGCTGAAAACGACCAAGAAAACTCCGAAGCCGCACCCGATGTCGCTGTTGGACCAGCACCCTTCGCATTTCGAGTTCACCCAAGATCACTTATCCGCTGCTGATCGCTTCGCTCGAACGCGAAAGGTCATCGGCTGTGCCGCAGCTTAGACCCGAAACGCTACAGATCAACACACTGCCTGAAGCGCCCCGAGGTGTCAGGACTGGAAGACGAATTCGTCCGGATCGTGCATGCCAGATAGGAATTCGGCGATCTCGACGGCATGACTTGGTTCTGACAAAAGGTTTTGGGCATAGGCCGAGCGGGACATCGCTTCTTCCACGACATCCTTGAAAAGCCCCTTGATTGCAGGCTCACGCAGGGCAGTCGACAGCATTTTGACCAGGTCTTGCGTGTCGGGCATCCCGAGCGCGTAACGATCCATACGCTCACCCGCAACGCGGTCCAACACTTCGACGACGGAACTCTCGAACACGGCGGGTGTCAGATTGGGCTTGGCAAGAAAATCACTGCAGCCCTTTTTCATGGCGGAGACGGCAATATCTGTCTGCTCATTACCCGTAATCATGATCGTGGCTGCATCCTTGTTGGTCCGATGTTTCTGGATCAGGTCCAGCGCCGTCAGCCCGTCGCCCTGGGTGAGCCCGTAATCGATCATGATCAAGTCAAACGACTCGTCATCGAGAAGCGAACACATCTGTTCGATCGATGGGGCCTCCACCAGACGCATCGGCTTTTCGAGCCGCGCATTCATGCGCCGTATCCGTTTACGATCCAGATCACTGTCATCAAGCAGCATCGCATTGATGACCCTGCTATCTGTCCCGTCATTTGGTACTAATTTTCCGGATTGGAATGACATTTACCCTACCTCATGTTCGGCCACCACATCTTGGGATATCTATTAGGCAGCGTAGGTGTCGAATAAGATAATATTTTTCTGCAATCCGCCGCTTTGGCCCCCTAAATACATCCATTTTTAATCAAACCCGGTTTCGGATCTGTACCGGGCGGGCAAAGATCACGAGCCTCCCCTTGGCGTCAACGTCGCGAAAAATGCGATGATACGGAACGGCTCAAGCCAGCAGGCCTTGCACTGCAGTGTTTCGAGTTGAACGCGAAGCGCGGATGGGCCAACTCTCGCTTCAACCGGACAAGACAAGCGATCCGATATGTCTGAGGTTGATCTCGAAACGCGTCAGATCGGCAACTCCACCACTTTTGAGTATGTATCGAGCATGTCGAGCGCTTTCGAGAAGCTGTCACCAAGATCATCCTTGACGATATAGCCGGCAATATTCTGAGCATAGGCCGCATCAATATCTTTTGGAGCATCGGACGTGGAGAGAACGAAGACCACCGCGCGACGCAAGTGGTCGTCCTTTCTGATCTGCTCGAGAAATTCCAGGCCATCCATCCGCGGCATGTTGATGTCAAGCGTCACCAGATAGGGCGCTTCCAGCCCTTCGCGGCCACAGGCACCGCGCAATATCTCCAGCGCTTCTTCGCCATCATGGGCCACTGTGACCGGATTGAGTATCTTGAGCTTCTTGAGGGCACGTTTGATGGCCATGATGCTGACCACATCGTCGTCGACGAGCAGAAAGTTGATCGGGGCTGTCTTTGTATTGGCAAGCGATTTTGTGTGCATCTGGTTCATTGTCTTGCGGTCTCCTTCAGGCGGCGCGTTGGACTATGTCTTGAATTTCGTCGTCTTGAATTTGGTCGTGCTGGGGCAGGTCGAAGGTAAATTTTGTACCTCTTTGGGTTTCGGGGTCGGAACGGACGTGGATCGAGCCTGCGTAGCGGCTGACGAGCTTGTGGATAATCGCAAGCCCAAGCCCACTGCCCTCAACCTCGTCACGCGATTTCAGCGTCTGGAACAGCCCGAAGATCCGGTCATGATGTTTTGGCGGAATGCCCGGCCCGTCATCTTGAACCGAACAAAACACACGCCCATCCAGCTGCCATGCCTTCACAAGGATCTCGCCGGTTGCGCGGTCATGATGCTTGATCGCGTTATTGATCAGGTTGAGCAGTATCTGTCGCAGAGGTGTGGCCAACGTTATCGTCTCGATATCGAGGCCCTCATAGCGGATATCAAACGCCTTGCCGGGGTTCAGAAGATCGTCGCTTTCCGCCACGATCTGTGCGACCGAGACCTCCGCAAGACTGTTCGTTTCATTTCCGGCCCGGGAATATTCAAGCAGATCGGTCAGCAGCTGGCTTAGCCGGTCGACGCGGCGGGTGATCAGCTGGATGTATTGCGTGCTTTCCTCCGAGAGCACGCTGTCCTCATCATCAGACATCCATTCTGTCAGATCCTTGATGGCGCGCAGAGGCGATCTGAGATCATGCGCCGCGATATAGGCGAATTTTTCCAGCTCAAGATTGGAGCGCTGCAATTCGGTCGCGTTCTCCTTGAAGACCTCCAGCGCGCTGGCCATGCGGCCCAGCTCATCGGGGCCGCTCACCTCGACCTTGTATTCCTTGTTGCCATCGGCAATCGCCAGGACGGCATCGGTCAGCTTGGCCATGCGCTGATTGATCTGACGCTCCACGACAAGGGTCAGACAGGCCCCGATCGCAATCAGGCATGACAGGGCCGCGCTTGCAAGTACGATCAACATCATACCGCTGGTCTGTTGAAGCTCGACCCCGGCGTTGTTTACTTGCTGACGGGCCAGACGCGTAAGATCGCCCGAGAGCTGCGAAATGGTGCGAATGGGCGCACGTTGGGCTATGAGCAGGGCCTTTAGATTGGCCTCATCGGCCTGCAACTGCCTGACCGTTGCAACCAAACCCCGATCTGAGATGATGCGCCCACGGATCTGGAAGATTTCGTTGGACAGCTCCGTGCGCCGTGCGGTCTGTGTGATCTGGCCGAGCAGCCCGATAATGCTGCGCATCTTGTAGCGTAGGGTCTGCTCGATTGTCGCCAAAACCATCGGATCCGCGACACTGCCAAGACTTATTGCTCGATCAACAACGGCTTCCAGCTCCAGCGTGATCGAGGTGATCGAATTGGCGTTCATCAGGTTTCTCGTATGGCTCTGAACGATCTGATCCTTCCAGCCATCGCTCAGACTGTCATCGCTGGGAAAGGTGAGCTCTGATTTCGCATAGGACATATCTTCGAGGATTTCGCGGGCCACCAGCCGTGCAGCATTCAACTCCTTGATCAGCGCGGCCTGTCGCTGCTGTTTGACAAGGCTTGCCCCTTTGGCGGCCAGGATGGCGGCCGTGCCCTGTTCGATCAGATCGAGTGTCGCGGACATCTCGGCGGCGATCTGCGCTGATGATCTTGTCTCGGCTACCTGATCTGTGATCAAACGCAATGTGGCAAGGTTCCGGGCCACGCGCGCCTCGAGCTCAGCCAGATTGTCGAGATCGCCGACCGCATCAATGTTTTGCAACAGAAGCAAAAGATCACCCTTGTGCTTCTCGATCGCCTCACTTCGGAAAAATACCGCTATGGACGGGCCGGTCAGCTCTTCAACAGATTGGTCAAGCTTGCGCACCTGAAACAGACCGACAGCCAGCGCGAGGCACAAAACAACAGAGATATAGGCGAAGACGAGGCGTAACCGGGCGACGATATTCGGTCCGAGCAATTTGTTTGAGAACACTGCAGCCTCACATTCTTTCCCGAGGACCAACACCTTGTTGCAGCTCCATGCCTACGCAGTTGGCCTTAACCATGGCTTAACGCTGCTCCGTCAGGGTGATGGGTGGCCAGCAGCAAAGGATTGCGCCTGATGACGAAAGACTTGCCTGTTCCATCGCCGAGCTATTCAAGACGCGAAACCCTGCGATATGTTGGTGCCGCTGCCAGCTGCGCCGTGTTGCCCCGCCATGCACGGGCTGCCGGCACAAGCCAGATGCAAGAGCAGATCGCGAAACATGCGCGGGATCTGGTGAAAGGCGCGCGCGTAACGCTCCAGTTGTTGCTGCCCAACGGGTCTGGTGCCAATGTGGCCCCGGTAATCACCGTCTTTGAGCGGATGACAGGTATCTCGGTGAACCCGGTCGAGACCAGCGTTGATGAGATCAATGTCGAGCTGTTGTTGGACACGTTCAGCAATTCCCAGCGCTTCGACATCGCATTGCCCGCAACCTTTGGCCTGCCTGATCTCGTCGCGGCCAATGCCATACAGCCGATGACCAATTTTGCCCGGCGCTACGAGCCGCAGGATTTCCGCGACGACATCCTGTTTCGGACCGGCGACAGCTTCGATGACACGATCTACGGGTTCCAGACCGATGGCGACGCCTATGTCATGTTCTATAACAAAGCGATGCTAAGCAACCCGATCGAGCAGGCCCGCTATGCCGACAATTTCGGAACGAGACTTGAAAAGCCAATGACCTGGCCAGAGCTTGATCGACAAATGGCCTATTTCAACAGGCCCGACGAGGGCGTATGGGGCGGTTTGCTGTTCCGTACACCCGGCTATCTGGCTTGGGAATGGTGGGTACGGTTTCACGCCCAGGGGATCTGGCCGTTCTCGCCCGAAATGGAGCCGCAGATCGCCTCGGAGGCGGGGCTCGCAGCCTTGGAAGACATGATCCGCGCCACCCAAAGTCAGGCGCCCGAGGCCATGACGCTGGGCCTGTTCCAGAATTGGGAGCGCTACAGCCAAGGCGATATCTATTGCAATATCGGCTGGGGCGGGTCACAAAAATACCTCAACGGTCCGAAATCGAAAATGCGCGGCAACATGGTCTACGGCCCGACCCCCGGCGGTGTGGTCGATGGCGAAGTGATCACTACCCCCTATTTCAACTGGGGCTGGAACTATGTCATTCCCAACAACAGCATACATCCCGAACTTGCCTATCTCTTCGCGCTTTTCGCCGCGACGCCGGAGATGTCGACCCTTGCGGTCAAGCAACCCGATGGCTTCTTTGACCCCTTCAGACCCGAGCATTATGCCGATGCCGACATCAAAGCGGCCTACACGACCGAGTTTCTCGACATACATCGCAGCTGCCTCGAGACGGCGATTCCGGACCTTTATCTGCAAGGACAGGGCGAGTATTTCAGAATTCTCAGCGAATGGTTGGTGCGCGCGCTTGCGGGCGACGTGACACCTCAGGTGGCCCTTGAGCGGGTCGCGCATCGCTGGAGGCTGATCACCGGCGGATCTGGCCAGCGGGCTCAGCAACAAAGATGGGCCCAGCTTCGCGACAAATACCCCGCCCAGCTAAAGGCTGTCCTGCGCGACTATAGCTAAGTCGGGCTCACTTGTCAGGTTTACGATTGAGAGAGAGCAGTGCATGAATATTGCAAGCCAGAAGAACTCCTCCGACGATTTCGAGAAGCTGGTCTATTTGTTAAGCCATGATGTCCGAAACTCTGCCCGGGCGCTGGTTGATCTGCCCGAGTGGATCCGCGAGGATCTGGAGGAAGAAGGCCACACTGTCGATGGCAGTCTGGGCGAGAATATTGATCTGATGCGCGTGCAGGCGCGGCGGCTCGACCGGATGCTGTCTGATCTGCTGGTCTATTCCCGTGTAGGCCGGATGCAAACTGTCGAGCCGGTCGCGCTGAGCGGTGCGCTCAAAGCTGCGCGCGCAAACCTCTCCATGCCCGATGCGTTTGAGATCGAAGAGCAGTTTGAGCAGGCGGAAATCACAATGGGCGCAACGGATGCAAGGACCCTGTTTGAGGTGCTCTTGTCCAATGCGGTCAAGCATCATCACCGGGATTGCGGGCGGATCACCGTGTCATCGCGGAGTTGTCAGGGCGAATGCAGATTGCGTGTCAGCGATGACGGGCCCGGGATAGCAGAAAAGAACCACACCCGCGTGTTCGAGCCGATGACCACCCTGCAGCCGCGCGATGTTATTGAGGGGAGCGGCATGGGGCTGGCCATTGCCAGAAAAATCGTGACGCTTTACGGCGGACGCATCGCGGTCCTGCCCACCGCCGACGCGCCCGGCACGGTGATCGACAGCTATCTCCCTGTCTGAGCCGCGCGGGACGCCTCCCGGCGCCTCAGCAAGTCCAAAGCGTGCCGTCCTCCAGCCTGACAATCGGGCGGCTTATCTGCTGCATTTCATCTCCTCGGTGATCATCGCCGGGATCGCGATCACGGCACTGTCGCCTACCACAACACGTTCATCTGCACGATCAGCGGCACGATCATGAGCCTCGCATTTATCATACCGGGCGCCTACCCGCTGTCGCGCCCGCAATTGATGGGGCGCAGGTTCTTCAACCTCTTCATCGCCTTTAACATCATCTTGCTGCGCAACTTTTTCGAGGCCATCCCGCGCAGCTTCGAGGAAGCCGCGCGCCGAGATGACTTTCTGCAACCAGCGGATTTCACGTGACCCGACCCATTTCATGACCGTAAACCTCTGACTACAAAGCGCTTTGCAATTATCCTGCGGCATATCCGGCAAGCCTTGGGGAAGGTCTGGCATTGCTGTTGGTCGGCGCAGTGAATCAGCAAAACCAGCCCTTGTGCGTCCCGTTTTGGTTCAGGACGATTTCATCATGCCGTGAAGATCTGTGCCACGCCTTGGGCGCGCTTTGGATCAGCGACCGTGAATTGCAAACGGTATCGTTGACTCTCTCCCGACCCGGGTTAACGTAGGCTCTGCCCATCGCAAAAAGGGCATCAAGATCCGCAACTATCGGATAACTGGGAGGAATACCATGAGATCACTACTGACCGGAACCGCGCTCGCGCTGGCGACCATGACCGGGGGCGCATTGGCCGATGGCCATTCGGTCGCCGCCTGTCTGATCACCAAAACAGACACCAACCCATTCTTCGTGAAAATGCGCGAAGGTGCGACGGCCAAGGCCGAAGAGCTTGGCATCTCGCTGAGCAGCTATGCAGGCAAGGTCGATGGCGACCATGAAACGCAAGTGGCCGCAATCGAGACCTGCATCGCCGATGGCGCAAAAGGCATCCTGCTGACCGCCTCTGACACGTCCTCGATTGTGCCAGCCGTCCAGCAGGCCCGTGACGCAGGCATTCTGGTAATCGCGCTCGACACACCGCTTGAGCCGATTGACGCAGCCGATATGACCTTCGCCACCGACAACTTTCTAGCCGGTGAGCTGATCGGCAAATGGGCCGCGGCTACGATGGGCGATGAGGCGGCCAATGCCAAGATCGGTATGCTTGATCTGGCAGTGAGCCAGCCAACGGTCGGCGTGCTGCGCGATCAGGGCTTCTTGCAGGGCTTCGGCATTGATCTGGGCGATCCCAACAAATGGGGTGACGAGGATGATCCGCGCATCGTCGGCAATGATGTCACTGCCGGCAACGAGGAAGGTGGCCGCAAGGCAATGGAGAACCTGCTTGCCAAAGATCCCGGCATCAACGTGGTCTACACGATCAACGAGCCCGCCGCAGCCGGCGCCTATGAGGCGCTGAAATCCATCGGGCGCGAGAATGACGTGCTGATCGTTTCGGTCGATGGCGGCTGTCCCGGTGTACAAAATGTAAAAGAAGGCGTGATCGGCGCTACGTCACAGCAATACCCGCTGCTGATGGCCTCCAAAGGTATCGAGGCGATTGCAAAATGGGCCGCCGATGGCACCAAGCCTGAAGCAACCGATGGCAAGGCGTTCTTTGACACAGGCGTCGCTCTGGTCACCGACAGGCCGGTCGACGGTGTGGAAAGCATCGATACCGCAGAAGGCACAAATCTCTGCTGGGGTTGATCTGACCTTGCCCGATTGGTCATTTTGAATTTCGGGGGTGGGCCTCAGGGCCCACCCTTTTTTGGCGAAGCAGCACTGGGGAGGGCTAAGCATGTCTGCAAAGGATGATTTCGAGGCGGCAGCGGGGGAGGCCGAAGCGGAGGTCGCAGAATTTGACGATCATTCCAAAGGATTTGTCAGCAAGCTTCAGCATGCGCTACACCAGACCCCCGCCCTTGTTCCGCTGATCGTCCTTGTGGCTTCGATCGCCATTTTCGGGCTGTTGCTCGGCTCAAAATTCTTCTCTCCCTTCGCGCTGACACTGATCTTGCAACAGGTACAGATCGTGGGCGTTCTGGCCGCGGCCCAAAGCCTGATCATCCTGACTGCCGGGATCGATCTGAGCGTGGGCGCCATCGCAGTTCTGTGTTCGGTGCTGATGGGTCAGCTGACATTTCGCTTCGGCGTCCCCCCGGCATTGGCAGTCTTGCTAGGGCTTACCGCAGGCACGGCGATTGGGGCCATAAACGGCTGGCTCGTCTCGCGCATCAAATTGCCGCCCTTTATCGTGACGCTTGGCATGTGGCAGATCGTGCTCGCCACGAATTACCTGTTTTCCGCCAATGAGACCATCCGCTCGCAAGATATCGAGGCCGAAGCGCCGGTGCTGCAACTACTTGGCTACAAGCTTCAGGCCTCGGGCGCGACATTCACGCTTGGCGTCGTCTCCATGATCGTGATCTTCGCAGTGCTTACCTATGCGTTGCGATCCACAGCCTGGGGGAGGCATGTCTACGCTGTGGGCGATGACCCGGAGGCCGCGCAGCTGGCAGGTGTGGACGTGCACAAAACCCTGATGTCGGTCTATATGCTGGCCGGCTTCATCTGCGCATTCGCGGCCTGGGTCATGATCGGGCGGTTTGGCTCGGTCTCGCCATCGGCCACGACCGGGGTGATTGGCAATATTCAGGCGATCACTGCGGTGGTGATCGGGGGGATCTCGCTGTTTGGGGGGCGCGGCTCGGTGCTCGGCGCGCTGTTTGGCGCGCTGATCGTGGGCGTGTTCGAGCTGGGCCTGAGGATGGCCGGCGCTGATCCGCAATGGACCTTCCTGCTGATCGGCATCCTGATCATCGCGGCCGTGACAGTGGATCAATGGATCAGAGAGGTCGCGGCGTGATGGAACCTATTCTCAAAGCGCGCGGTCTGGTCAAACGTTATGGACGGGTGACCGCGCTTGATCACTGCGATTTCGAACTGATGCCCGGTGAAATTCTTGCCGTCATTGGCGATAATGGCGCGGGGAAATCATCCCTGATCAAAGCGATGTCCGGCGCAATCATGCCCGATGCGGGGGAGGTGTTTCTTGATGGCCGGCCCGTGCGGTTCAACTCGCCCATCGATGCGCGGGCTGCCGGGATCGAGACGGTCTATCAGACGCTGGCCATGTCGCCCGCCTTATCAATTGCGGATAACATGTTCATGGGCCGAGAGCTGCGCAAACCCGGTGTGATGGGAAAGCTGTTTCGCAAACTCGATCATGCCGAGATGCAACGCCAGGCCCGCGCCAAGCTCTCCGAGCTTGGGCTGATGACAATCCAGAACATCAATCAGGCGGTTGAGACCCTGTCGGGCGGTCAGCGTCAGGGGGTTGCCGTTGCACGCGCTGCGGCTTTCGGATCGAAAGTCATCATCCTTGATGAGCCCACCGCTGCCTTGGGCGTCAAGGAAAGCCGCAAGGTTCTGGAGCTTGTTCAGGACGTTCGGGCGCGCGGAATCCCGATCATACTGATTTCGCATAACATGCCGCATGTGTTCGAAGTCGCGGATCGCATCCATATTCATAGGCTCGGAAAGCGTCTCTGCGTCATTGATCCCAAGGCCTATTCGATGTCGGATGCTGTGGCCTTCATGACCGGTGCCAAACATCCCGATGAGGCGGCTGCGGCAATGGGCTGAGAACACTGCCCGCGCCGCGCATCTGATCGTCACCGGCCTACGGTGTTTGAGCATGTGACAGAGCGCTGTTGGGGCAGACCCGGACCGTCGTAATTGGTATTTGTACTATGCTCGCAAGGGCGGCTGTCACCGGGCTCAAACACCGTATGACGCGCCCTGCCCGCTTTCTTGGATCTGTAGAGCGCCTGATCAGCATCACTGAGCATCTGCTCTATCTCGGGCGCATCATAATAGCTCGACAGCGTCGTGCCGATGCTGACAGAGATGTGGCATAGCTCACCGTGATACAAGATCGGGTCTTCCAGTCGCCGAATGATCCGCTCAGCAATCCGGCCAAGGATATCGAGATCCACGCATTGCGGGAAAATCAGGACAAATTCATCCCCGCCAACACGCACGGCCAGATCGTTGCTGCGGGTCTCGCTTCGCAGCACTTGTGAGACATGTTGCAACACATGATCGCCCGCCGCGTGGCCAAGCGTGTCATTGACCTGCTTAAAGTGATCAAGATCGAGATGCATCAACCCGAAGGGCACAGGATCATCAATCAGCCGCACGAAGGCCCGCTCCATGGCGCGACGGTTCTTCAGGCCCGTCAGCGTGTCCGAGAACGCTTTCTCTTCGGCTTCGGATTTCTGGCCGTGCAACCGCGCGTTCAGCCTTTTGGATTCGTTGAGCGCAAGGGTTTTGGCCTCGATCAGATAGAGCATGTCGACAGTCGGATCAGAGGCGGCAAAATCCGCGCCCGACAGCCCGTATTGCCCGACCACATCAATCACCGAGACCCCCAAAGACAGGTTGATGATCGCGCCCTGATCCCCGGGAAGCCGGACATAGTGACCCTTCATCATATGCCGCTCCGCCGTTCGAAAGGCCAGGCGCATGCGGCTTTGGTCCAGCTGGTAGAGATCGCTGAATTGGCGGACGCTGCGTGGGCGTTTTACCTCGAAAAGTTCCAGCAGGCGCATGTTGCGCAGATCTTGACCCGGTCGCATCTTGGAGATTGTCCGCCCCACAGATCGAATATGGCCGGTTGGAGACACCCAAAGGTGGAGCGGCATCAACTGGTCCGCAACACCCAAATCAAGACTCAATCTTGTAGAAAATCCGCCGCTCATGATCCGGTCGCCATTTCAGCCAGTGAGAAATCGCGCCCCGAGGCAAAGGCGGTCTCCAGCACTTGAATCCGCACCGTTTCGACGACGCCATCGGCGCCGAGAGCTGTCTCCAGATCAAGTAAGACCAGAGCCCCGTAATCATCGGCCATGGCCCGCAGGATCCCCACCAAAACAGCGCCAAAGCCCGGCTCCCGCCACCGGCAGATCAGCCCGAAAGAGTCAGAGCTGTATTCCTGTGTCTCCAGCGATGGGACCTCGAGGTCCGGGACGGCCAGTTTCAAGCGATCATGCAGATCATCAAGGGAATACAGGAATTCATCGAATGTATGGCCGCCAAATCGCAGCAATCGCCGCACTGGTTCCATATTTGGGTGCGTTACGAGATAGGTTCCCAGATCCTCCAGAAACTCATTGGGGCAACGCCCGAGCTCAGCGCAGGCGGCGCGGATTATGTCCTGCGTGGTCGCGTCGGGATAGGCCAGCATCGCCTCTATGGAGTGGTCCTCCAACTGAATGCGCCGCCTGACCGCATGCCAACGCGAAACCCCATAGGTGTCTTGCAAAAAACACTGTAAAGAGCGGTTTATCAGTCCATGCATGCTACAAAATCCCTCGAACGTGCATGCGGTTTTGCGGTTGAACAATTAAGAAATCGAGAAAGCATTGCGCCGGAATCCAAAGAGTTTTATCCAGTTTGCGCGCGATCGCCGAATATGGGTCACAAATCCGCCGCAAACCACCGGCATCCCCTTCTGCATGTTGATAAGGCTCATGATTTTTCTGACCTGTATTCTTTGCGGCACCGCATCCGCACAGGGTAACGGGCCACATAAGGCGCTCGCCGATCCGGCCTCTGCGAAGGCCTGGACCGCTGTGGGGCGTCTGGATATCGACAATCGCGGATTTTGCACAGGCGCCCTGATTGCCGACCAATTGGTTCTGACGGCCGCCCATTGCCTTTACAACAAGGGCAGACCAGGGCTGGTCGATGCGCAAGACATCGTCTTCAAGGCCGGTCTGCGCAATGGAAGGGCTGCCGCCACACGCCGCGCCGCGCGTTTCATTATCCATCCCGACTACATCAATAACAGCACCGAGAAGGTGAAAAACGTCCCGTTTGACATCGCTGTGGTTGAACTTGAGCGACCGATCAGAACAGCCGATATCGTCCCCTTTGAGGTGAACCGAAAGCCCGGGCTCGACGACTCCGTCATGGTGGTTTCCTATGCGCGCGGGCGGTCAGGGTTTCCGTCGCTGGAGGATGGCTGCAAAATGTTCGACATTCATCAAGGCGCTTTGGTCTACACATGCGATGTCGATTTCGGTGCGTCGGGCTCCCCGGTTTTTGTGCTGACCAGCGCAGGCCCGAAGATCGCATCGGTCATGACGTCGAAAAGCCTTCTGAGGGATAAAAAAGTCGCGCTCGGCGCCCCTCTGGGAAGTGCGCTGGACCGCTTGCTCAACAGATTGGCGCAATCCAACCCACAGTCCAAATTCGTGGCAGCAGGAAGAAAGCCCATTGGGGCGCAGCTTGACCGCCGCAACCGGAAGTCCAGCAGGCTTCCTCAGATAACCCGGTAGGCACAGCAACAGCCGCCCTTCGCGGCTACAAAATGCCCGCTTCCTCGAACTGCTCCCAGGCCCATTGAACATATTTCGTCCTGAAGGAGTGACCGCCTTCAAACAGGCAGAATTTCAGGATGTTGTTGTCCGGGTTGACACGGGTTTCACATGACAGATCGAGCGGTGTGTCAGTTGAGACCCCGCCATATTCCCCGTATTGGGCATACATCTCGAGAACATTGGCCACGACGCCCTGATGGGTGTCCGCGATCGGCCTGCCGGCCAGTGGCACGGTACGGTCCGCGGCGCCATGAAAATGGATGATATTGGCAGGCGGGGTTGTGCAGGATGTAGGCTCGGGCTGCCAGAATGTGCCGGAGACGGGCGCGAAACCTGCAAAAAGCGTCGATCTGGAGCAGGCGAGGTTCCATGTCATCATGCCACCTGCGGAGAACCCCGATGCCATCAAACGGCTGCGATCAATCGGAAACCGGCGCGTCGCGTCCGCGATGACGGCGTCGAAATAGGCAAACTCAGCGGCGCCATCCTCATTCGGTTTGCGCGGAGCGCCCGGAAGATCCCAGTCATCCCCGCCCGATTTGGTCGCGATAACAGCCACGCCCAGTTCATTGGCAAGGCGCAAGAAACTCTTGTTGCGCATGATCCCCGCAGCCGTTCCGCGATAGCCATGAGAGAACACAATCGCACCGATCTTTTCCCCCTGCGCCACGGCATCGGGCATCATGATGCGGTAGGTCCGATCTGCAATCTCGCAGTCTGTATCCGCGCCACATGCCAGCGCAGGTGAGCTCGTAAGGGCGAGGAAAGCGGTGGCGATAAATCTGCGCATTCTGAACTCCTGCAAAAGAGATATGCCTACGATGACTTCGCGGTGAGGCAAAGCCTTGGCCTGATCAACTCTGTGTCAGATGGCGCGGTTCTGTCAGCCGCGACGCAGACCGGGCTGGCGGGTCGGTCGCGATGGGTCAGAAATCCGTAGGCGCCCCGCCCTCTTGCTTGCGACGCGCAACGAAGTCCAGCAGCTGTTCGCGCACCGCACTTTCCATTGGGGGTGCCTCAAATTCGTTGATGATCGCTTTGTAGATATTGTGGGCCCGTTCTGCTGTCCAGACACCGCCTTTGATATCCCACGCCTCGTAATTGGACCAATCACTGACCATGGGGGAATAGAAGGCTGTCTCATAGCGCTCCTGGGTATGGGCGCAGCCGAAATAATGCCCGTTCGCGCCTACCTCGCGGATCGCATCAAGTCCGATATCTTCCGGAGTGGTCGCATAGGTGACCGGGTCCATATAGCGCTGGATATGTTGGAGCACTTCGCAATCCATCACGAATTTCTCGGGGCTCGCGATCAGCCCACCTTCCAGCCAGCCTGCCGCGTGATAGACGATATGCGTGCCCGACTGCACCGCAGCCCAGATCGAATTGGACGTCTCCCACATCGCTTGCCCATCCGGCACATTGGCCGCGCAGGTCCCCGATGAGCGGATGGGCAGCCCGTAGAACCGCCCCATCTGGCCAGTCATCTGTGTGGCGCGCATATATTCCGGCGTCCCGAAGGCGGGCGCTCCGGTTTTCATATCGACATTGGACGTGAATGTTCCAATCGCGACGGGACAGCCCGGATTGATATATTGGAGCAGCACAATCGCGGCGAGCCCTTCCGCCAGCGACAAGGCCACAGCGCCCGACATGGTCACAGGTGCCATGGCGCCGGCAAGGGTGAAAGGCGTGACCACCACGGCCTGCCCGCGACGCGCGCAGATCATCGCGCCTTCAAGCATGGGGAAGTCATGTTTCAGCGGTGAGACCGAATTGATATTGGTGTACATGTGGCATTGAGCGGTAAATTCTTCCTCGCTCAGGCCTTGGGCGATCTTGACCATCTCCATGACATCCTCGACCCGCTCGCGGCCCAGCGAGTAGGCATGCACGGCCTTGTCGGTCAGGGTAAGCTTCTCATAAAGGCAATCCAGATGCCTGACAGAGGCATGGATATCGCACGGCTCCACCGGATAGCCACCGGCGAAATGGATACAGTTGAAAAACTGGGTAAGCTTGAGAAATTCCTTATAGGTCTCAAAATCCCCAGTGCGTTTGCCGCGCTTGAGATCCCAGGAATTGGGAGGTGAGGAGACATTTCCAAACAGCAGATGCCTGCCGCCGATGGTCAGCTGACGCTCCGGGTTGCGGGGGGTTATCGTGAATGTCGCAGGCGCGTGGGACAGCATCTCCATGACGAAATCCTCGTCCATCCGCACATTTGTATCGCTGACCCTGCACCCGGCCTGGCGCAATATCTTGCAGGCATCGGGGTTGAGAAATTCGATACCGATATCGCTCAGGATCTCCATGCAGCCCTTGTGGATCGCCTGCACTCCGTATTCATCCAGTGGCTCGGTCGGGCGGTCGCGGTTGATGGGCGGGTTCCAGGGCATCTGATCGGGCAACAGGCTGGTTGTGCGCCGCGTGTTGCCAGCGCGCCCGCCGCCGCGCCGTTTGCGCGCCAGTGCTTGGGTCATGATCGCCTCCGCTTTCTGTCGCTACAGCTTCGCAGGTTTGGACGGATCAGATGTTCGGTTAACGACGCAAACCGTCGGTTTTGGAGAGCCATTGGGGCAAGTGGGAGATGTCGGGCAGGACCACATCAGCGAAAGGCGCGAGCTCTTCGCGCGGGGCAAGCCCGGTCAGCACCCCCACCGTCACAGCGCCAGCGGCCCGGCCCGCATGCAGATCGTGCAGCGAATCCCCCACCATCACGCAGGCCGCGGGGCGAATGGAGGCGGCATTACAAAAACCATGTATCATCCCCGGCGCGGGCTTGCCGCCAAAGCCGGTGTCAAAGCCGATGATCTGCTCAAAGCGCTCCGCGACGCCGAGGCGAGACATGTGCCTGCGAGCGGCAGCCTCGGTGTCATTGGTCGCGACCCCAAGCTTCAGACCCCGCGCGCGCAGCTCCGCCAGAAGCGGCCCCAGCGGCGTGACTTCGGCCAGCGGGGCCTCCTGCGCGCGCACGTCGCCATGGGCCAGCAGTTGTTCGCGGGTCCAATGCGGCAGGAAAGGCAGCAGCAGATCGGTTGCATCCTCGGGGGTTCCGGCAATCACGGGGCTGTCTTGCATGAACTGCGCAGCCCCCAGATCATAGCGCAATGCGGCGGCCATCCGGCGCGCCAGAGCCTGATCGCCCCGCGACAGCTCGTCCAGAAATCCCTCGGTCCACCGGCCCCAGGTCTTCTGGAAATCGATCAACGTGCCGTCCTTGTCGAACAGGATCGCATCAATTTTCACGCTCAGGTCCAATTCGGCAAATTCCCGCCGGGCAGTGATTGCCGGGCCAGTTGTGGCTGATCATAGGCCAGCCCTTCGGCGTCACAAAAGCCGATCACCCAGGCATCATCCATCATCAGAAAATCCAGCACAGCGCCAAGAAAAACGGGGTCTTGCGCCTGCGCACGCAGATCGCCGACAGAGGCACCGGTGGCCCCAAGAAACACACCAATCAAATCCTGCGAAGCGGCGATCCAGGCCAGAGCACTCAGCGCCAAAGCCTGCGCATTCTCTTCGGTCATCGAGAAGCCTCCGGGGTTTCGCCCAAACCGGTAAACGTTTTTTAACGCTTCCCCCACAAAAGTCGGGGAACAAAAACAGGTTCACTCATAATGGATGAGATACAGCAATGAGCGCAAGAGTATTAGTCCTGGATGCGGTAGCCACAAATCGTATCATTATGACGTCCAAGCTCTCTGCCTCGCATTACCACGTGACCGCCTCTCACAAGCTGATCAACCCCGATGATGTCGCCGACCTGCCGCCGTCGCGACAACCTGACGTGATCTTGCTGGACGCAAATCTGAGCCGTTGGAACGGGTTGGATCTGTGTCACGCCTTCAAAAACCACGCCAGCACGGCGCATATCCCTGTGCTGATGACCCTGCCCGCAGCGCTTGGCTCGGTGACGGCTGACGCATTCGAGGCGGGGGCCGATGATGTACTTGTCCGCCCGCTCAATGAGCAGGTGATGCTGGCCCGATTGCGAAATCTGATCCGGGCAAATCTGCGCACGCGGGTGCTGGAAAATAGCGGCAACGGGCTGGGCCAGCCATTTGTCGAAAGCCCGGCGCATGAGGCATCCGTGTCGCGCACCGCCTTTGTCTCGACAGGGTTTGAGCGTGATGCAGCCCTTGGCAAGACAATCCAGGAGGCGCTCGGTCGCCCGCTCGAGATTCTGCGCTGGTCGGAAATTCTGGCCACGGCTGACACCGATCATTCCGTCGATCTGATCATTGTCGCCTCCGAGGCGCAAAATACCCGCGACCCGCTAAACCTGATTTGCGACCTGCGGTCGCGCAGCGCCTCACGCGATTCGGCGATCATCATGGTCACAAGCACCGGGATGAATGACCCGGCGCTGATTTCCGAGGCGCTCAACAGCGGGGCCAATGATGTGGTCTCCTGCGAGGTCAATCAGGTCGAGCTGCGCGCGCGCCTGCTGCGCCAGATCGTGACAAAGCGGCGCGAAGACGCCTTGCGCGCGCATATTCAATCCGGCCTGCGCATGGCCACGACAGATCCTTTGACCGGTTTACACAATCGCCGCTACGCCACATCCCGGCTGACCCGAATTGCCGAGCTCACCCGCGAGACGGGCAGCGCCTTCGCGCTGCTGATGCTCGATGTGGATCATTTCAAGCTGATAAACGACACCTATGGCCATTCGGTCGGTGACGAGGTTCTCAAATCCATCGCAACCAAGCTGCACGACAATCTGCGCGACAGTGATCTTCTGGCACGGATCGGCGGGGAGGAGTTCCTGATCGCGATGCCCGATGCGTGCCACATGATCGCGATGTCGACGGCCGACCGGCTGCGTCGTACGATTGAAACGCTGCCTTTGATTGACCCCAATACCGGCACACGGCTGAGCGTGACCATGTCCATCGGCATGACCATCAGCAATGGACAGGCTGCCAATGAACAACTGCTCTATGAAGCCGATCGGGCGCTTTACGCCGCAAAAGCGGGTGGGCGGAACACGATCAGCCTGGCACAGGTCGCAGCCTGAACCCCCTGCTGCTTGCATCAAGGCCCCAACTGATAGCGACATCCCGCCGCAAGACAGCCTGTCGCGGTGCAAATCTGATCGCAACCGCGTATAGCAGTAATCGAGCTATATTTAGGAAACGTGATGGCGCGCGACACATTGGCCGAGACCCGGGAGCGGGATGTCAGGCAATCCTTGACACGAGGCTGGCGGCAACGCTGTCCCAATTGCGGCAGCGGGCCGATGTTCAAATCCTATCTAAAGGTCCGCTCTGAATGTACGGTGTGCCACGAGGATCTGTCCCATCAGCGGGCAGATGACGGGCCGGCCTATCTGACGATCCTGATCGTGGGACATCTCATGGCACCCTTCTTTCTGGCTATCTACACGGCCTATGAGCCCGATCCCTGGGTAATGGCCAGCGGCTTTTCCGTCGGTTGTGTGGCGTTGTCTCTCTATCTGCTGCCACGTCTCAAGGGGGCTTTCGTAGCTCTGCAATGGGCCAAGCGGATGCATGGCTTCGGGTTGCCGCTCGACTGATCCGGCCTGAAGCGGTTCGCGGTCGCATCGCGCGGTTGTAATTCCGCCCGCACCGCGTCAGGGTTACTCATGCAAGACGCCAATATAAGAGACGCCGCAACGACCATCGTGCTGCGCGACGCGGCCCATGATCCGAAACTGTTGATGGGGCAACGCGGCAGCAAGGCTGCGTTCATGCCCAATAAATATGTCTTTCCCGGGGGTGCGGTCGATCCCGGTGATGCGGCCGTGACGCTGGCCCGACCGCTGCCGG
>CAYGUB010000007.1:25964-28521 GCA_964352845.1 uncultured Rhodobacterales bacterium
CTGCCGGAGACCTGCGCGCGCCGCCTCGGACCACGCGCCGCGACCTTCGCACTCGCCGCGATCCGGGAGTTATGGGAAGAAACGGGGCTCGCGCTGGGTCTTCGCGACGGGACAGCTGCGCCCCCCGACATCCCCGCCGATTGGCACGACTTCTACGCGACCGGCCACCGCCCGGCCGCCCACGGCATGCGCTACGTCTTCAGAGCGATCACGCCCCCGGGCAGGCCCCGCAGGTTCGACGCGCGCTTCTTTTTGGTCGATGCCGCATCCGTCGCCGGTGATCTCGACGATTTCTCCAAGGCCTCGGATGAGCTGAGCCATCTGCACTGGGTCAGACTGGCTGAGGCGCGCGATCTGGATCTGCCCTTTATAACAGAGGTGGTTCTGGCCGAGATAAGCGCGTTGGTTGATCAGACAGAGCCACCGGCCTCGGTTCCGTTTTTCGACAATTTCGGACCAAAATCACAATTTTTGAGACTTACATAGGTCAAAATCATGATTAATGTTAGTTTTGGAAACAGTTTCACATTCTTGCCGCAATCTGTTGCTAGCTCGGCGGCAGATGAGCACCATCATAATGACAATCCCTCCCTCTGACCCAGTTTGGGTTCTTTTCAAGCGACACCGTGACCTTGCGGTGTCGCTTGGTTTATTTTGTGTGTTCATCATCTGTGTCATTGCCCTGGCAGCCGCAACGGGCTGGAGTGATATCAAGACGCAGCTTTCAAAATTGGGGCTCGCTCAGATAATGACGCTGCTGGCGCTGTCCCTTGTCAATTACCTGTTCCGCGCGACGCGCTGGCACCTCTTTACGACCCGCCTGGGGCTCAACCTCGCCTTTCGCCACAATATCCTGCATTTCCTCGGCGGGTTCGCTCTTTCAATTACCCCGGGGCGCGTCGGCGAGTTGGTGCGTTTGCGCTGGATATCCCGGATGAGCCGCTGGCCGTTGTTGAGACTGGCGCCGCTTCCGCTGGTGGACCGGGCCTATGATATGGCCGCGATGGGCGGCGTTCTGGCGGCGGGGATGCTGTTTGCGGGACCCGGCACGGAAGGCGCTCTTCCGGTCGCGCTGCTCGCGATTGGCGCGGCGATCATCCTGACCCGCCCCGGTCTGGTGTTGCGCGTGATAAATCTGGCCTGGGCCATGCTCAGGCGTTGGCCGCGTATCTTTGCCAGATTGCGACAGGCCGCGCGGTCGATGGTCGTGTTCAGCACCGCGCGGATCGCTGTACCGGCCATGATCCTTGGCACAATCGGTTGGGTATCAGAGGGCATCGCCCTCTTTTTATTGCTTGGCTGGATGGGTGCGGAGCTTGCCTTGCCTCTGGCCGTCGTGATCTTTCTGTTCTCCACGCTTGCGGGCGGATTGACGGGCATGCCCGGTGGCATCGGCGGGGCGGAGGCCGCGATGGTCTTCTTGCTGCATCTGAACGGCGTGCCTTTGGAAATCGCAGTGCCTGCGACGGCTGTGATCCGGGTGACATCACTTTGGTTTGCTATTGGCATCGGCGCAATTGCCTTTACCATCGCCGAAAGACAGGCGCGCAATGGCGGGCTCACGTGAGGCACAGAGAATATGCGCTGGAAATCTGATACCTATGCCGGATGGGGCCGTGTGTTGAGCGCCACGGGCAGAGTGGCCCGCCCCGAGCGGCTGGCCCATGCCGCCGAGCTTGCAGGTGCGGCACCTGCGATCGGGATGCGCCGCTCCTACGGGGATGCCTGCCTCAATGATGCGGGCGATGTGGTGGATATGACACGGCTGGACCGGATGATTGCTTTCGATCCCGAAACAGGCATCCTGGAGGTCGAGGCGGGTATGTGTCTGGGCCAGTTATCGCAGGTTTTCGCCAAGCAAGGCTGGCTTCCGGCCGTCATGCCCGGGACGGGTTTTGCAACAGTGGGCGGTTGCATCGCCAATGATGTGCATGGCAAGAACCACCACGGCGCAGGCAGTTTTGGTCAGCATGTGATCAGCCTGAACCTGATGGTAAATGGCAAGGTCCGCACCATCGGGCCCACGCAAAGCCCCAAGCTTTTCCGCGCGACGGTCGGGGGTCTGGGACAAACCGGGATGATCGTCTCGGCCAAGCTGCAACTGATCCCCTGCAAGGGCGATATCATCACTGTGACAGAGCGGCGTATCGACGGGTTTGACCACTTTGTTGAGGCGCTCGACAGCTCCAACTCTACCTATACCGTGGGCTGGGTGGATGCCGCCGCGCGTGGAGACGGGCTGGGGCGCGGTATTCTTGAGGAGGCAGAGACCGGCTATGGGCTTGTCCCCAGGCCCGGGAGGTCGAAATCCGTGCCTGTCAATGCGCCGGGCTGGGCGCTGTCCAAACCGGTCGTGAAACTGTTCAACGCAGCCTATTTCCGCCGCGTGCCAGAACGTGGTCGGACCCGCGTCAAGCCGATTTCCGAGTTCTTCTTTCCGCTCGACAAGCTGCATGACTGGAACAGGCTTTATGGCAAATCGGGCTTTATCCAGTTTCAATGCGTGGTGCCCGTCAGCGAGGCGCCGGTGTTGCGGATGATGCTTGAGAAGATCGCC